>JAAYZO010000319.1 GCA_012514865.1 Lentisphaerota bacterium
CGCTGTCCCCGCTGTCCCCGCTGTCCCCGCTGTCCCCGCTGTCCCCGCTGTCCCCGCTGTCCCCGCTGTCCCCGGTGTCAGCAAAGAAAGGCCGCCGCGGCGATCCTGCCGCGGCGGCCTTGTGGTGATGCCGGCCGTTCGGAGTCTCAGCCCTTGGGCTGAGTGTCGCCCGAGCAGCAGGTGGCGCTGCCGTACCAGCGGTTCAGGGTGCGTGTGGCCATCTCGCGGCCGCCGAGGCCGAAGGCCAGGGCGAAGGCGACGGCGGCGGCGCCGAGGGTCAGGCCGAAGGCGAGATTGACGATCTCGTCGGCGAGGCCGGTCTGGCGCAGCGCCATGGCGCCGGCGAGGGCGAGGATGACGATGCGCACGACCATGGCCAGGTGGGGCGCGTTGGCGCAGTCACTGGCGCGGATGGCGCGGGCGGCGAACTGTGCCAGGAGCAGGCCCAGGCCGAAGATGGCCGTCCCCATGAGGATGTGGCCGGCGAAGCGGATGAAGTCCTGGATCAGGACGCCGACCGAGGGGAAGCCGAGCATATCGGCGGCGGTCACCGCCGCCAGCAGCACGATGAGGGTCAGGACGAGGTTGCCGACCCAGGCCGCCGGCGACTGCTTCACCGTCGCCGGGGGCTGCTTGGCCAGGCCCAGTGCCACGAGGAGGTTGTTGAAGCCGAGGCCGCTGAGGACGTTGGTCACGATACCGGAGACGACCTTGCCCACCACCACGGCGATAAGGACGACCACGGTCGCCCCGAAGATACTCGGGATGGCGTCCATGATCTTGCCGAGCATCTCGCTGGGGGGCTGGGTCACGGCGTCGAGCTGCAGGGCTCCGAGGGCCGAGACGATCACCGGCACCAGGATGAGGAAGTAGACGACCAGGCCGATGACGCCGGAGAGCCTCTGCTTGCCGAGCGACGCGGCCAGGCCCCAGCGCTCGCTGAGGCGGTCGGCGCCGGCGCTGGCCAGGAGGCCCTGCACGACGCGCTGCGCGATACGCGCCACGAACCAGCCCACGACGCCGATCACCACCGCCGAGAAGAGGTTCGGGAGGAAGGCGCAGACCTTGTTCAGGAGGCTGTTCACCGGCACCATCAGGCCGTCCATCTGGAGGGCCTGCAGGATGGCGGGCAGGAAGAGCAGGAAGACGAGCCAGTAGACCAGCTCGGCGAAGGTGCTGCTGGCCGGCACGGCCTTGCCCTCGCCGGTCGTGGCGACGGCCAATTTCTCATCGAGCCGGGTCGACGCAAGCACGCCTCCGACGACCTTCTTAAGGACGGTCGCCACGACCCATGCCACCAGGGCCAGGAGGCCGCCGCCGATGAGGTGCGGCATGTAGCCCATCACCGGCTCCAGGACGGACTTCAGCGGCGTCACGATGACGTCGAGCTTGACCGTCTGCAGGAAGGCGATCACCACGAACAGCATGACCAGGTAGAAGGCCGCGCTTCCGGCCCATTTCTCCACCGGGATGGTCTCGCTCTTGCCCTTCCCGGAGAGCCAGTGGGCGATGGTGTTGTCGATCGACACTTTTGAGAGGGCCTTGCGCACGATTGCGGCGATGAGGAGCGCCACGATCCAGCCGATGACGAGCACCGCCAGGCCGGCCAGGAGATTCGGCCCGTAGGTCGCGATCTGCTCGCGAATCTGGTCCAGGACATTCATTGGAGATCCTTCCCTATGCTGGTGAATACCGCCGCGGCGCGTATCCGCCCGGACACGCGCCCACTGTGCCCAGTATGCCGGCAGAGCCGTCCGGAGTGCGCCATCGGCAACACACCGTCGGCGCTTCCCACCCCGGGGAAGCGTCTCACCAAGGCGGCAGACTGGTATGCCACTATACCGCCGCAGACTGGCCCGGCGCAAGACCTTGGAGGACCAAGGTCGTATATCCTTCCCACCGCGGCACAGCCCGGCACTCCAGCCGGGGCACGTGAGAGCAGGCGCCACAGCCGTCGCACCGCCAGGCCCAGGCGCGCCGCTGAACGGCACCGGCAGCGCTCAGGCGACCGGGGCCGACCACACCGCGTAGGTGCCGCTGGGCACGGGAAGGACCTCGTGGCCGCCCTCGAGGACCATCTCGCCGGCCTCGATGGCGCCGCCGAGGCCGGCCAGGCCCTGGCTCAGGAGGTGCTCGAGCACCAGAGGCGTGTAGCCCGGCGTGTGGCAGGACAGGAAGACAAAGGCGGGCCGCGGCGCCAGGACGCGTCGGCACTGCTCCATGAGGTCGAGGAGGTGCGTGTCGATCTTGAAGAGCTCCTGGCGGCTGCCGCGGCCGAAGCTGGGCGGGTCGAGGATGATGCCGTCATAGACGGCCCCGCGGCGCTGTTCGCGGGCGAGGAACTTCTGCACGTCGTCGACGATCCAGCGCACCGGCGCGGCGTCCAGGTCGTTGAGGGCGGCGTTGCGCCGGGCCCAGGCGACCATCTTCCGTGACGCGTCCAGATGGCACACCCTGAAGCCGAGCCGGGCCGCCGCCAGGGTGGCGCCGCCGGAGTAGGCGAAGAGATTCAGCACCGACAGGGGCTCGCGGCCGGCCGGGAGCGCCTCCTGGAAGCGCCGCAGCCAGCGCCAGGCGCGGACGTGCTCCGGGAAGACGCCGACGTGGCCGAAGTCGGTGGGCTGGACCTCGAAGCGCAGGCCCTCGAGGGTGACCTCCCAGGACTCCGGCAGGGGCCGGCGCTGCTGCCAGCGGCTGCCCTCCTCGCGGGTGAACCAGGCATCGGCGCGGTCCCACTCGGCCGCCGGCCGACAGGGCCGCCAGACCGCCTGGGCGCAGGGCCGGTCCAGGACCACCGCGCCGAAGCGCTCGAGTTTGCGGCCGTTGCCGGAATCGATGAGGCTGTAATCTGAAGGAGTTGTCATGCCTGTCTGACCTCTGCAACGCTGACCGCGCGCCGTGACCGGCGCCGGGGGGGCGGGCGTCCCACGGCGTCCTCAGCGCCCGCGCCGGCCGCCGCCGGCGCGCCGCCAGCGCCGGATGCCGGCCATGCCGGCCACAAAGCCGCCGATGTGAGCCCAGAACGCGATGCCGCCGGCCGCCGGCTGGCCATCGGCGAGGGTGCGGTAGCCGCCCAAGACCTGCGAGGCGATCCACACCAGCAGGTAGACGAAGGCCGGCAGGCGCACCATCACCGGGAACACCAGGATGGGCACCACAAAGCGTACCCACTCAAAGGGAAAGAGCAACAGGTAGGCACCGAGGACGCCGGCGATGGCGCCGCTGGCGCCGATGGTGGGCACCGTGCTGAGCGGCGCGACGGCCACATGCAGGAGGCCAGCCAGGACGCCGCAGGCCAGATAGAACCCCAGGAAGCGCAGGTGCCCGAGGCGGTCCTCGATCTGGTCGCCGAACACGCGCAGGCTGATCAGGTTGCCGACGACATGCAGGAGGCCGCCATGCAGGAACATGCTGCTCAGCAGGGGCAGCCAGGCCGAACGGAGATAGGCCGGGATGGCCTCCGGCCAGGGCCCCGACGGCAGACGCCAGAGCCGCGCCGGCACCAGCGCCAGGCGCTCCCACGCCTCCAGGCCGTCGGCACCGAGCATGACCTGCCAGGCGAACGCCCCCAGGTTGGCCAGGATCAGCAGCCACATCACCCAGGGGAACGACCGCGTCAGGCGGTCCTTGCCGATCGGTATCATGAGCCGGAGACGAACCGCAGCCAGACGTAGAACAGCGGCCCCATCGGGATGAGGCTGTCGAGCATGTCCAGCGCCCCGCCAAGACCGGGCAGGCGCCCCGAGTCTTTCGCCTCGGCGGCACGCTTCAGGAGCGACTCGGCCAGGTCGCCGAGAAGGCCGAACCACGACGCCGCCAGGCCGAGCGCCAGGGCACTGGAAAGGCTCAGCACCGGCCGGCCGGCGACGGTCAGGCTGTCGCCGAACCAGGCCAGGCCGGCCCAGGCGGCCAGCACCCCGGCGAGGGTGCCGCCGACGAGGCCCTCCCAGCTCTTCTTGGGGCTGATCCGCGGCGCCAGCTTGTGGTTGCCGCCAGGACGACGTGCGGTCAGCGTCCCGGCGATGTAGGCGCCAGTGTCCGTCATCTTGGTCACCGCCGCCAGGTACAGCAGCAGCGCCGGCCCGCGGGCGCCGGGCAGGAAGTACACCCGCACCATGAATGACAGGCTCCAGTAGAGGTAGACGAAGCCGCCGAGCGAGACCCATACGGCCGTCAGGCCGGCGGCCGGCGGGCCGGCCCGGTGCAGGCTCAGCGCAAAGGCGCCGAGCACGAGCACCGCGATCAGCAGCACCCCGAGGGCCTCCCGCCACGGCGGCGACAGCGGCAGCGCCGCCAGCACCAGCCAGCACAGGCCGAGAAAGACGGTCAGGCGACCGTGACCCGGCGAGCCCGCGCGCGCGCTGAGCCCGAAGAACTCGTGACCCGCCGCCAGCGCCAGGCCTAGGCCCAGGAGCGCAAACAGCGCCACGCCCGGCCAGCCCGGCACCAGGAAGGCCGCCAGGGTCAGACCGATCATCGGCGCGGCAGCGAGGAGCCTATGACGCAGCATCGTCGAGGCCCCCGAAATGCCGCACCCGCCGGCTGTAGTCCTGCAACGCCTCGAGGAAGTGCTCGCGGGTGAAGTCCGGCCAGCACACCGGCGTCACCCAGAGTTCGGCATAAGAGGCCTGCCAGAGGAGGAAGTTGCTGAGGCGCCGCTCGTTGGCCGTCCGGATGACCAGATCCGGGTCGGGCTGGCCGGCCGTGTACAGGCAGCGCTCCAGGGCCGCCTCGGTGATCTGGTCCGGACGCAGGCGGCCCTCGCGGACACGCTCGGCCAGACAGCGCGCCGCGCGCGTCAGCTCGGCGCGGCTGCCGTAGCTCAGGGCCAGGGTCAGGGTGCCCTTGCGGTAGGCCGCGGTGGCCGCCATCGCCTCGCTCAGCTTGCGGCGCACCCCGGCGGGCAGGCGCTCGATCTCGCCGATGGCCTGCAGGCGGATGTGGTAGCGATGCAGATCCGCGGTGCGCTCCTCGAGGAAGTCCTTCAGCAGCCGCATCAGCGCCCGCACCTCACTGACCGGGCGGGCCCAGTTCTCGGTGCTGAAGGCGTACAGCGTCAGGTACTTAACCCCAAACTCGTGGCACGCCTCGACGACGCGGCGGACGCTCTCGGCGCCGGCGCGGTGGCCCTCGCTGCGCGGCAGGCCGCGCTCGCGCGCCCAGCGCCCGTTGCCGTCCATGATAATGGCGACGTGTCGCGGCGTCTTCAGCGTCGTCGTGGCCATGGGCCTCCTCAGCGGCCGACGGTGAAGGTCTGGTCGCGCTTGGGGCCGACCGAGACAATCGACAGGCGTCCGCCGGTCAGTTCGAGCAGGCGGCGGATGTAGGCCCGGGCGCGGCTCGGCAGCTCGCGGTAGGACCGGGCGCGGGTGGTATCCTGCTGCCAGCCGGGCATCTCCTCGTAGACGGGGACGACGCGCTCGAGCAGGGTGCTGTCCGAGGGCATATCGGTGATGGTCCGGCCGTCGAGCTGGTAGGCGGTGCAGATACGCAGGGTCTCGAGGTTGTCGAGGACATCGAGTTTGGTGAGGGCGATGCGGCTGACGCCGTTGAGCATCACGGCATAGCGGCTGGCGACGGCATCGAACCACCCGCAGCGGCGCGGCCGGCCGGTGGTGGCGCCGAACTCGCCGCCGGTGGCGCGGAGCAGCTCGCCGGTCGCGTCATGCAGCTCGGTCGGGAACGGCCCCGAGCCGACGCGCGTCGAGTAGGCCTTGAGCACGCCGATGACGCGGTCGATGCGGCACGGCGGCAGACCGCCGCCGGTGCAGGCCGCGCCCGAGGTCGTGTTGCTGCTGGTGACGAAGGGGTACGTCCCGTAGTCGATATCCAGCCAGCAGCCCTGCGCGCCCTCGAAGAGGATCTCTTTGCGGTCGTCGGCGGCGCGGTTCACCATCAGGACGGTATCGGCGACCATGGGCGCGAGGCGCGGCAGGACGGCCGCCACCTTGGCCCACTCGGCATCGACGTCGTAGTCGGCGGCGCCGGCCTGGCGGAACAGCCCGCGGTAGATCTCAGCCTGGGCCCGGAACTGGGCCTCGAGGCGGGCCGGGTCGCCCATGAGGCCGGCACGCAGGCCGGTGCGGCTGACCTTGTCCGCGTAGGCCGGGCCGATGCCGCGGCGGGTGGTGCCGATGCTGCGGGCGCCGAGCTGGCCCTCGCGAACGCCATCCCACAGGCAGTGGTACGAGAAGATGAGCTGGCAGCGGTCGCTGATGCGCAGACGCGACGACACGTCAATGCCGCGACGCTGCAGGGCGTCGACCTCGTCCCAGAGCGCCACCGGGTTGAGCACGACGCCATTGCCAATGATATTCAGGGTGCCCTGCCGCAGAATCCCGGAGGGAATCAGGTGCAGGACGAACTTCTCGGCACCGACCAGCACCGTGTGGCCGGCGTTGTTGCCACCCTGGAAACGCACCACCACGTCGGAGCGTTCGGTCAGGTAGTCGATGATCTTGCCCTTGCCCTCATCGCCCCACTGCAGACCGACCAGAACCGTGCTCGCCATGGATCAAGCTCCCGTTGGGTGTGACGCCAAACCACAACAGGTCTTATCGCGCGCGCCCGACCGGCTGGGGATCGGGCCGGCCCGCTTGCCAGGGTCCTGTTGCCATGGTACAATAGGTGCTTTCGCGGGGAGTTCAACGCGCCCGGCTGCCCCCGGCCAACCGGACCGGGTTGAGGCGCGGGGGCCGAGCCGTCAGGACAGCCGCACGAGCATGCTCATCACCAGCCCGCAAAACCCGCGCATCAAGGACCTGGTTCGCCTGCGCGACCGGCGCGGCCGCGACCGTGATCAGAAGGTGATCATCGAGGGCTACCGCGAGCTGATGCGGGCGGTCGACGCGGGGTACCCGCTGGAGGAACTCTACGTCTGCCCGGAGCTCTTCCAGGGCAGCAACGAGCCGGCCCTGATCGAGCGCTGCTGCCGTGCCGGCGCGGCGCTGTTCGAGACGACCCCGGCGGTCTTCGGCAAGGTCGCCTACCGCGACCGCCCGGAGGGCCTCCTGGCGGTGGGACCCCAGCGCCACCGCGGCCTCGCCGACCTGGCCCTGCCGGCAGCCCCGCCGCCGCTGCTCCTGGTGGCCGAGGCCATCGAGAAGCCCGGCAATCTCGGCACCATGCTGCGCAGCGCCGACGCCACCGGCGTCTCCGCCCTGGTCGTCTGCGACCCCTGCACCGATATCTTCAACCCGAACGTCGTGCGCGCCAGCACCGGCACGCTCTTCACCGTCCCGGTGGTCGAGGCCGGCGGCGACGAGGCCCTCGCCTGGCTGCGCGACCACGGCATACGCATCCTGGCGGCAAGCCCGCACGCCGAGGCGCGCTACACCGAGGTGGACCTCACCGGCCCGGTGGCCGTCACCGTCGGCACCGAGCAGTACGGCCTCTCGCCACGCTGGATCGAGGCGGCCGACCTGGCGGTGCGCATCCCGATGCTCGGCGTGGCCGACTCGCTGAACGTGGCCACCGCCACCGCCCTGATCCTCTACGAAGCGGTCCGCCAACGCCTGGCCGCCGGCAGCGCCGCCGACCGCGGCCCCATGCCCGAGGACTGATGCCATGATCACACCCCTGCCTGACATCCTCCCGCCCGGCGGGCAGTTCGCCTCGACCGACGCCTGGCAGACCTGGCGCGACGGCGTGCGCCGCCGCTTCATCGCCCTCTGCGGCGAAGGCCCGACCGTGCGCCCGCCGCCGGCCGTGCGCCTCGAGGACGAGATCGACGAGGAGGCCTGGACGCGGCGCCTGATCAGCTACGACTGCGAGCCCGGTGAACGCTGCGAGGCCTGGCTCCTCATCCCCAAGGGCGCCCGTCAGCCGGCACCGGCCGTGCTCTGCCTGCATGGCACCACCGCCGATGCCAAGGACGCCTGCATCGGCCTCGGCAGCCACCCGGGCGGCTCCAACGGCGTCGCCTGCCACCTCGCCCGACGCGGCTTCGTCACCATGGCACCGGACCACTTCTGCGCCGGACGGCGCCTGCCGCCCGGCGGAGCGGCCTACGACACCGCGTTCTTCTACGAACGGCACCCGGGGTGGTCCGAGATGGGCAAGGCGACCTACGACCACCGCCAGGCCCTCGATGTCCTCGCCGCCCTGCCCGAGGTCGACCCGGCCCGCATGGGCTGCATCGGCCACTCGCTCGGCGGCTACGGCACCGTCTTCCTGGCCCTCTGCGACGAGCGCGTCCAGGCGGCGGCCAGCAGTTGCGGCATCACCAGTTGGCGGCATGACCCCCAGCGCGACAACTGGTCGCGGACCGCCCCCGGCCGCTATAAGCACTTCCCCCTCCTGCGCCCGTACTTCGAGGCCGGCCGGCCGGCGCCGCTGGACTTCCACGAGATCATGGCCGCCATCGCGCCGCGAGCCCTCCTGAATCTCAGCGCCGTCGGCAACGACTCGTGCTTCCCGATCTTCGAGCCCTTCACCGAGATCTACTGCCAGGTCGAACGCGTCTACAAGGCCCTCGGCGCCGAGGGCCGCTTCGCCTGCTTCTTCCACAGCGAGAAGCACTCGTTCAACGCGCCGTCACGGGCCCTGGCCTACCGCTGGCTCGAGGTCCAGCTCGGCCTCGCACCCGGCCTGGACTGACGGCGCCGACCCCACCGGACGGCGCCGCCGGGCGCGCGGTCCGACGCGGATGCCGCCGCGCCCGGCGGCCAGGAGAGGAGCCCCGACGCCATGACGACCTCAGGCCTCGCCGCACGCTACCGCGCCGCCCTCGAATGCTGGCTGCCGTCGGCCCGACGCTGGCTCTACCGCCTGCCCCACGACCCCGAGTGCCTCTGCTACGGCGTCGGCTACCACAACCACTGGGCCATCCAGGCCCATACCACCGCCTTCGCCGCCGTCGCCAGCCTGGCCGCCGATCCGGAGACCGACACCGACCGCACCGGCTTCAGCCGCGATGAACTCCTCGAGACCGCCCTGGCCATGCTGCGCTTCACCCTGCGCGGCCACCTCGCCGGCAGCGGCGCCTGCGCCGACGGCCAGCGCTGGGGGCACTCGTGGATCAGCGCCCTCTGCCAGGAGCGCATGCAGCACGGCGTCGAGGCCATCGCCGCGGCGCTGACCCCGCGCGACCTCGAGGGCCTGCGCGCCATGGCCCTCAGCGAGGCCGACTGGCTCCTCGATCACTACCGCCTCGTCGCCGGGCTGACCGGTCCAACCAACCGCCCCGAGAGCAACCTCTGGAATGGCGCCCTGCTCTGCCGCACCGCGGCGCTCTACCCGGAGGCGCCACGCGCCGACGCGTACCTGGACCGCGGGCAGGTCTTCCTGATCAACGGCCTGTCCATGCCCGCCGATGCCACCAGCCCGCGCCGCCTCGACGGCCGGGCCGTGCGCGAGAGCTTCGTCGGCGCCAATGTCTTCGACTCCGGCGCCTGCAACCACCACGGCTACCTGAATTTCGGCTACCTCGGCATCACCCTCTCGAACGTGGCCATGCTGCACTTCTTCTATCGCGGCCTGGGCCGGCCGGCACCGGAGGCGCTGTACCACCACGTCGCCGATGTCTGGCCGCTGTTCAAGGCCTGCATCTTCCCCGACGGCCGCCTGGCCCGCATCGGCGGCGATACGCGGGTGCGCTACTGCTACTGCCAGGACTACCTCATACCGATCTGGCTGCTCATGCGCGACCTCCTCGGCGACCGCGATGTCGAGGCCTTCGAACACGGCTGGCTCGACCAGGTCGCGACCGAGCAGTCCCGCCAGGCCGACGGCGCCTTCCTCGGCGAACGCCTGGCCGCCATGGCCGACGCCTCGCCGCTGTACTACACCCGCCTCGAGGGCGACCGCGCCGTGACCCTCTCCATGGGCGCCTGCTGGCGGCGACGCTTCGGCGAGTTCAGCGCCGTGCCGACCGCCACCACTGCGCCCCTGCAGGCCTGGCAGGACGCCTGGCACGGCGCCTGCCTCGTGCATACCCCGCAGCGCCTCGCCTCGTGGGCCTGGGGCGCCGCCGAAGCGCCGCAGGGCCTCTGCCTGCACCCGGAGGCGAGTTCCATGGCCGAATGGCAGCACAACCTCGCCGGCCATGTCGCCGGCCCCGGCGCGATGAACAGCGCCGTCGTGCAGCGACACCACGAGACCGCCTTCCCCGGCGGCTTCGCCACCTGCGGACGCGTCCAGTGGCGCAGCGAGAAGCTCTACGCCGAGGGCGAGCCCGACGTCGACACCGCCCTCGAGGACCTCGCCGTCGCGGCCCTCCCCGATGGCGTCACCGTCGTCGGCCTGCAGCACGCCCGCACCCTCCAGCGGGTCTTCCTGCGCGAGGCCAAGGGCCTCTTCCTGCAGATCCCCAACGACGTCTACAACGGCTTCCGCCGCACCTACGCCTGGGCCGGCGGCAGCATCGACCGCCGCGGCCGTGACGGCATGACCTCGCGCGACAACGCGCCGGATGGCTGGCTCAGCGTCGATGACCGCCTCGGCGTCGTCGCCCTCTATGGGGCGCCGCTGACCGTCCTGCATCCGGCCGAGCCGCGCATCACCATCCGCGCCTACCCGTGGAACGCCCACGCCCGGGCCGCCGGCGGCTGCCTCTACGTCGACCAGATCTGCATGGGCGCCGTCGACACCATCACCGCCTGCCCGCCGGAAACCACCCTCTTCGACGTCGGCTTCGCCGTCCTGGCCGGCGCCGACACCGCCGCCACCGGGCGCTTCGCCGAGGCCAACCGCCAGACACGCCTCACCGCACCCGCGGCCGAGGTGCGCCTCCTCCGTGTCCGCGGCGCCGATGGCCGCGACTACGCCATCGCCGCCAACTTCGGCGACGCGCCGCAGCCCATCGCCCTGCCCTGGCCCGGACGACTCCTCACCGCCGGCAACGCGGCAACCGCCCTCGCCGCCGGCGAGACGTGGGAGCTGCCGGCCGGTCAGGCCGCGGTCGTGGCCCTGGCCTGAGCCGGCCGCGCCAGGAGGTCGAGAACAGCCATGTCAGAACTCTCCTACACCGGTATCGGCACCATCGTCGCAGCCCTCAGCCTGGCGGCGGGCCTCTGCCTGTGGAGCCTGCGACGCATCCGCTTCATGGAACGCCATCGGATCGTCCGACTGCGGCAGGTCCGCAAGGAGCTTCAGCATGGACCCTGAAGCCGGCACCCGCGAGGCGCCGTCGCGGCCCGAGGCCGAGCTCTCGCGCGACCTCGGCGCCGCGCCGCTGACCCTGCTCGGCATCGCCACCATGACCGGCGCCGGCATCCTGGTCGGCGTCGGCATCGCCCTGCAGCGCACCGGCGGCGGCGGCCTGCTCGTGGTGCTGGCCCTGAACACCCTCCTGGCCATGCTCTCGGCCATGAGCTACGCCGAACTGGCCTCGGCCATCCCCCGCGCCGGCGGCGCCGCCAACTACGCCCGGGTCGCCTTCGGTCGCGGCTGGAGCTTCCTCGCCGGCTGGATCGAGTGGTGCGCCACCGCCTTCGCCGGCAGCCTCTACGCCTGGGCCCTGGCACTGTATGGCCTGCGCCTGGCGGCCAGCCTCGGCTGGCTGCCATGGGAGCACCACGGCGGCCATCCCTCCGTCTCCGCCCTGGCGGTTCTGGTGCTCGCCGTAGTGATGGTCGTCAATGCCGCCGGCGTCTCGGCCAGCGGCCGCCTCGGCGCCTGGATGACCTGGGGGCAGATCCTGTCCGTGCTCATCCTCGGCGGCCTCGGCGTCGCCCGAATCGCCGCTGACCCGGGGCGCCTCCGCCTCCTGGAGCCCTTCCCACCCCCGGCCAGCCTGGCGGTGCTGACCGCCATGGGCATCATCTACGTCGCCTTCCAGGGCTACGTCGTCATCTCGCAGGCCGGCGACGAGAGCATCGACCCGCGGCGCAGCCTGCCGCGGGCCATCCTCAGGACGGCCCTCCTGGCCGGCGTCGGCTGCCTCCTCGCCGCGGTCGCACTCCTGGCGGCCGTCAGCCCCGCCGACCTCGCCAGCCCGGCCACGGCGGCATCCTGGGCCGCCTGGGTCGACCGCGTCGGCGGTCCCGACACCATCCTGGCGGTGGCCATCACCCGCCTGGCGCCGCGCCTGGGGCCGGTGCTCCTTGCCATGACGGTCTTCGGCGGTGCGGCCGCGGCCCTCAACGCGGTGCTGTTCTCCGCCGCACGCGCCCTCTTCGCCATGGGCCGCGACCGCATGCTCCCCGAGGGCCTGGCGCGCGTCTCCCGCCGCCGCCGCAGCCCCTGGGTGGCCATCGTCGGCACGGGGGCACTGATGGCGGCCCTGGCAATCCTGGTCCCGACCATGACGGACATGGTCGCCCTGACCAGCGTCATGTTCCTCTGCCTGCTCCTGATCGTGAACCTCTCCTGCCTGCGCCTCCGCCGCCGCCACGGCGACGAACTGAACTACGGCTTCGTCATGCCGCTCTTCCCGCTCGTGCCCATCCTGGCCATCCTCGGCAACGCCGTCCTGCTGGTCTGCGTCGCCG
>JAAYZO010000320.1 GCA_012514865.1 Lentisphaerota bacterium
AAGCGAGGGGAGCGAAACGGAGGATAGGTCGTCGGCCGGTTGCGCCGGAACGGCGCTGCGCTGGTTCCGGCCTACATTGCCGACGTTGGCCAGCCAATCGGCGGCGGCGCGGGCGTGAGTGGCGGCGGAGGGGAGGTCGAACTGCTGCTCAAGCTTGACGTCAATCAGCCGAACGTGGGCGTCGCCGGCCCAGGGGCTGGCGGGGAACTCGGTGGTAAGCCGTTCAAACGCGGCAACCGACTTCTCGGCGGCCGGCTTCGCGCCCTCGGAGAAAAGAACGCCTGCATGGTAGAGGGCTTCGGGCAGGTAGTCGCTGGCCGGCGAGCGGCCGACGAGCTTCTCCCAATACGGGAGCGCCTCGGCCCGCGCGGCCTCAACCGCGGCGCGAACGTCGGCCGACGAGGGCGCGAGCGGCTTCATGTTGGCTTCGGCCTTCGCCTGGGTTCGAGCGGCCGAGAGCGCCTCGGGCTGCCGCGCGGCCAAGACTTCGATCAGCAGCGCCAGTTCCCTTTGGGCGTGCTCGTGCCAGGCGGAGTCGGGCAGCGTGCCGAGGCTGAGCAGGTAGGCTGTTTTGGCCGAAGCGAGTGATTCGGCCGCAGCCGATTCGTTGTCCCGTGCATGCCCGACGAGTGCTCGGGCCTTGCCCAATGCGGCGAACGAACGGTGCGGCTGCAGGGCGATCCGCACGGGGCCGCGAAGGACGTGGTCGAACGCGCCGGCCGCCTGCTCGAACCGGCCCAGCAGGTTGTCGATGGTCCCGAGCGACAGGGCCAAGCGGAGCTTTTCATCAGGCACGGCCAGTTGGGCGGGGATGAGTTCTTCGCGCCGTTCGGCCGCTTCGGTGAGCCGGTGAAGCCCGGCGAGGAAACGGCCCGCGGGGTCTTCCATCTGCAAAACGGCATGGTCCTTGGTCTCGCCGAGGGCGGCGGTCGCGGCGGCGTGGCGGGCTTCGAGCAAGGCGACGATGCCCTGGCAAAGGTGGATTTCCACCGCGGCACTGTTCCAGGTGGCCGCGGCCGGCTCGTCCACGCCGGCCGTGAGAATCTTGTGCGCCGCGGCCGCCTGCTGCGAAGCCGTCTTCAGGTCGCCGCGCGCGACGAGTGCCAGGTGGACCAGCCCCACTCGGGCTTGCCCGCGCCAACGGCCGGCCGGCGCGCCGGCGACGAAGGCGGTCCAGTGCTGTTCCGCCTGGGCCGTACGGCCCAAAGTCTCCAGGCATTGGCCAATGCGATAGCCGGCCGCGTCGTTCCAGGTGCTCAGCGGATATTTCGCGCATACGGAGGTGAACAGCCTCCCGGCCTCGGCCGCCTTCCCCTCGCACCGGAGCTTCTCCGCCTGCTCGTAGAGCTTCTTGGCCTCGGGATAGGCTTCGTCCGGATCGACCGCCAGGCGGTTGCGGAGCAGAGCGAGGACGTAACCGTCCTTCGTGCCGTGGTACTGGAGCACCTTGAGCCCGAACTCGACCGTCTTCTTGGCCTTCTCCTTGTCGCCGCGCGCCATGTGGAGCATGGCCAGCACGTCGGCCGCCTCGGCAACGGCCTCGTCGGGCGACTCGCCTGCCTGCTGGAGTATCTTCTCTAGCGCCGCCGCTGCCTCGTCCGGCTTGCCGTCGGCGGCAACCAGCCATGCGGCGTAGATGGCCGCCTGC
>JAAYZO010000321.1 GCA_012514865.1 Lentisphaerota bacterium
CGACTGCGAGGACAGCGTCCTCAGCCGCCCGGAGTGGCGCTTCCAGCCGGCGGCCGTGAGCGCCCTCCTGGATCGCGTCATGGCCGTCGGACGGCCCCTCGGCGAGGCCGTCAACGGCCGGATCTACTACGGCGTCAAGACCGGCCTCAACGAGGCCTTCATCATCGACCGCCCGACCCGCGATCGCCTGGTCGCCGCCGACCCGGGCTGCAACGCCATCCTGCGCCGACTCCTCCGCGGCGAGGACCTCCGGCCATGGTACCAGCAGGACGAGGGCCGGTTCCTGATCTTCACTCGGCGCGGCATCGATATTGAGCGTTACCCATCCGTCCTGGCACACCTGGCGCAGTTCCGCGACCAACTCGAGCCGCGGCCTTCAGACTGGTCGGGTCGACCCATGGACTGGCCGGGGCGGAAGGCGGGATCCTACCGGTGGTACGAAATCCAGGATTCGGTGGACTACTACTCCGCCTTCGACGAGCCGAAGATCCTCTGGCCGGATATCGCCAAACTGCCGCGCTTCTCCTGGGATGCCGAGGGGGCGTATGTCAACAACACGGGCTATATCCTTCCCTGGGAATCGTGGATTCTGCCCATTCTGGCGTCTCGGCTCCAGTGGTTCGTCCTGAGTCAGATCGCGACCCCCCTTCGCCTACGCGGCGGCCTCTGGCAATACCGCTGCATCAACCAGTTCGTGGAGAGGCTGCCCGTGGTCATGCCCGACGAGGCCGGCAAGCAGGCCCTCGCCGACCTGGCCACGCAGGCGACGGGCCTTGCCCGTGAGCGCTATGGCCTGCACGAGCGCGTGCGGCACCGCCTGCGCACCGACTTCGGCGGCGGCCGCCCGCTCAACCAGGCCCTCACCGATTGGTGGGACCTCGACTTCTTCGCCTTCCGGCAGCAGCTCGACAAGGCCTACAAGGCCCGCATCGCGGTGACCGAACGCCAGGATTGGGAGGACACCCTCACCGGCTGGCGCCGCGAGCACGCCGCGCTGACGGCGCGCCTGGTGGCCATCGAGGGCGAGATCAACGACCGCGTCTACGCCCTCTTCGGCCTCGGCCCGGCCGACATCGCCTGCCTCGAGGACCACGCCCGCGCCGCCATGATCGACTACCCCCTCGGCACACCGTGAGGGGCGCGCCCCGGCGCCGGTGAGTCGCCTAGCCGAGAGCCCGGGAGGATTGAGCGGTGAAACACAAACGGACGGCAGGGCTGCCCACGGCACCGGCGAGCGTGCGTTACGAATCGTCTCGGAGTTGTCTGGACCGCAGCACACGACCGGTGACCTCGGCAACCGTCCCGATTGCGGTGCGACGGATGTCAGCCGTCCGCCGGGGCGCGGTCTCCAGGCCAGCGTCGGTGCTTGTCCGAGTCATCGACGAGGCGTTTCGCAGGAAGAGGGAGTTTAACCAGTAGAGCAGCTCCGGGCTACCCCCCGGAGCTGCTCTACTGGTTAAAGATCGGCTCCGGATTTTCTGGACCGTCTCACCCGGCGGGTCACATCCGCGACCGTCCAGACTATAGCGCGACGATTAGTATATCAAGCTCGGGGCTGGAGGCCTGTGGGAGAAGGAGTGCATTGAGAAGGGCACCATCCGGATCGACCGGATGTTCTACGTCCACCACGCCGGGACCCCGAAGCCGCCCGAGGACTCCCGTGTGGTCCTGATCGGGCCCGACCGCCTGGCCCAGATGGTCATGGACGCCGGCCTCTGCCAGTGGCTCATCGAGAAGGTGTCGTAGAGGCCGTCATGCGGTGGCCAGCGGGCCGGCAGCGCCTGCGGAGGACACACCGGTGCAGCCGCGGCGCTTCGTCGCGGGCACCGTCATGGTGGTCCAGTCCTGCGCTTCGACTACACCGAGGAGGAACTCGACACAGGCAGACGCGTAGTGTTAAAGGTATGGAGGCCGCGCCATGGACATGAGCTTCAGCGACTGGTTCTGGTTCCTGCTCACGGCTGCAGCGGCGAATGCCCCGGTGCTCCTTGTGCTGCTACGCCTGCCCTGGGGAAGCCTGCGGTGCCGCCGTGGCTGCTCCTGCTGCCGCTATCCACCGGCCATCTGAGCCGTGTCTTCCCTCTGGCCGAGCGTCATGGACGTACATCGGGTGGGCCTCACGGCATGACCGACTCGGCCGCCTTCGTCTGCGGCCCTCCCGCGCCGGCGGGGCGGCTGCAGGGTTTCTGTCTTTCCGATCCTCTTTCCCCCTTGGCGCTCCTGGCGGCTTGGCGAGAGACGATCCGGTGCCTTTCTGCCGAGCCCGGCCGGTCGGCCGGGCTGCGCGCCGAGGCGGGACGCCTCGTGGTTGGAGACAGGGAAGAGGAAGAGGGGGAGTTTTCTCGCCAAGCCGCCACGATTGCCAAGAAGAGGGGGACATGCAGATAGGTCGAGTACGCCCGTGCGTTGGTACGTCAGTAGACGGTGCGTCTGTGGTTCCGGACTCCTGACGCTGTCCCCGACTCCGAACTCCGAACTCTGAACTCTCATGCGTACGCCCGTGCGTCGGTGCGTCAGTGGACGGTGCGTCGGTGGCGACACGCGGGTGGGAGGCGGCAGGCGCATCCTTGCGCATGTTCCGGCGTCCCCGCGCGCCGGCGGGGCGGCTGC
>JAAYZO010000322.1 GCA_012514865.1 Lentisphaerota bacterium
GCAGGAAGACCAGCCAGAAGTGCAAGCCCACTATCGAGGACATCCTCAGCAACGCACTGCCGATGATCCCCAGAGACCAGGCCAGGCAGTCCCTAACCGCTTAGCTTGATGGGTATGCCCTCGACCCTCCCTCGACACGCCGCACTCTTGACAAGGCTTCGCCCGGTCGCATATTGGGCTTGGGCGGGCGGCCATGCCTGTGTGATGCGGCGTTGCTCTGCCGCCTGAAGCTACGGATGGAGCCACATGTCGCAGACTGAGACACCCCTCGGCCTGTCGCTGGTGATGTGCGACACGATCATCGAGGACAAGCACACCGGCAAGAAGACCCTGGTGGGCCTCTTTGACCGCATCCACGCGCGGCGTTTTCCCTGCGTGCATCCGCTGATGTGCGTGTTTGTGTCGCTGACCGGGGCGCGCGGGCACTTCCCCTGCGAGGTGGTGTGCCGGCATCAGGACAGCCACACGGTCGCTTTTGCAGCCAAGGGCGAGGTGACCATACGCGATCCGCGGCAGGTGGTCGATCTGGTGTTTCGTCTGAGCGGGGTGACCTTCACGAAGCCGGACATGTACTGGCTGAACTTCGTGGTCGACGACATCCCCATCATGATGCGGCCGCTGTTCGTTATGGAGACGGGGTCGTTCGGCAAGGACCGCCCGGGCGACGGCGCCGGTGCCGAGCCGCCGGGCGGGTCGGCACCGGAGAACTAGGCGGCGCATGGGCTTGTATCGATTCAGGGTCAGCGACCCATCCGGGGCGGTGCGCGAGCTGCTGATCGAGGGCGACTCGCAGCCCGACGCGACGCGCCGGGTGCAGCGTCGCGGTCTGCTGCCGCTGGCGTTTCTCGGCGAGGGCGCCGTGGCGGCGGCGCAGCAGGTCGGCTGGCGTCAGCGTTTTGACGTGGTGGACTTCACCGACCGCCTGGTGCCGTTGCTCGAGGCGAACATCCCGCTGGAGCGGGCTCTGGGGATTCTGGGCGAGAGCCGTGACGAGGGCTTCAGCACGCAGCTCGTCAACGACCTCCGGCGGGGCCTGCACGAGGGCCGCCGTTTTTCCGAGCTGATCCGCGACCGCGGCCGGCTCTTCCCACGGCTCTATGCCAGCATTGTCGAGGCCGGCGAGGAGGCCGGGGCGCTGCCGCAGGTGATGGCCCAGCTCCGGCTCTTCCTGGTGGAGAGCCGTGAGCTGCGCTCGTTTCTGGTGTCGGCCTCGGTGTATCCGCTCTTCATCATCGTGGCCGGCGTGGTGATGCTGGGGGTGGTCCTCGGGGTGATCGTGCCGCGCTTTGCCGGGGTGCTGGAGGCGTCGGGCGGGACGGTCTCGACGCCGACGCGTCTGCTCATCGCGCTCTCCGGCCTGGCGCGCGGCTTCTGGTGGCTGTTGCCGGTCGTGCTGCTTCTGGCGGTGGTGGCGGTGTTCTTCCTGCGGCGCGAGCAGAGCGCCTTCCGCGGCGCCGTCGACCGCTGGCTGCTGGCGTTGCCGGTGACCGGCCGGCTGGTCCTGGCCGGCAATCTGGCGCGGTTCGCCCGGACGATGGCGATCCTGATGCGCGCCGGGGTGCACCTCCTCGACACCGTCGGCATCGCCAGCCGGGTGGTGCAGAACCAGACCCTGGCGCGGTCGCTGGTCGGCCTCTCGGGCGAGCTGCGCCAGGGCCAGCGGCTCTCGGAGGCCCTGTCGCAGAGCCGGTATATTCCGCCGGTGATGCTGCGCATGGTCGCGGTCGGCGAGGAGACCGGCGCGGTTGACACCATGCTCGAGCGCGTCGCCGAGCGCTACGAGGCCGAGATGAAGCGCCAGATCAAGCGCCTCCTCAGCGTCTTCGAGCCGGTGGTGATCATCTGCCTCGGCCTGGCGGTCGGCTCGGTGGTGATGCTGATGTTCCTGGCCATCATGAATATGCAGAGTGCCCTGTAGCGCAGCCGACGGCGTACGGCGCGGCCCGGTCCGCCCCGCCGCCGGCTCTGGAGACCCTCCCATGGATACGCCCCGTCAGCGCCGCTCGTACCGCCGTCAGGCCTTCACCCTGATCGAGGTGATGATCGTCATCGTCATCATCGGCATGATCGCCGGCATGGTCGGCCCGGCCCTGATGAAGAACCTCTCCAAGGCCAAGCACGAGGCCGCCAAGACGCAGATCAACCTCCTGAAGAACGCCTGCAAGGACTACTACCTCGACCTCTCCGAGTACCCGCGCTCGCTCGACGACCTGGTCACCAGCACCGGCAGCACCAAGTGGGACGGGCCCTACCTCGACCCGGCGAAGGTCCCCGTGGATCCCTGGGGCCAGGCCTACCAGTATGACAACCCCGGCCGCCACGGCGACATCGACATCTACAGCTATGGCGAAGACAAGGCCAGCGGCGGTGAAGGCAAGAATGCCGACATCACGAGCTGGGAGTGACCGGCCGCGGCGCGGCCGCTGTCGGTGCTTCACGCTGATCGAGACCCTGATCGTGGTTGCCCTCCTGGCGGCCATCTTCGCCCTGGCGCTGCCGCGCCTCGGGCGCCTGCCGGCACGCCTGCAGATCGAGCAGAACCTCAGCACCCTGCGCGCGGCCTTCGACGAGGTCAGCCTGCGCGCCCGGGCGACCGGGCAGGCGCTGCGGGTGACCCTCGAGGTCGACACCGCCGATGGGGGCAGCCGCCTGGCGGTGGCCGGCGTCGCCGGCGATCCGTTTGCGCCGGCGCTCGGCGGCCTGCCGTCCGCCGGCCTGGGCGCCGCGCCTGACGGCGCCGCCGAGGCGGGCGCCCGCCTCGGCGCCATGGTCCCGGGGGCCGACTCGTACGCCCTGCCGTCCGGCGTCGAGTGGGATGAGGCGAGCCTGCAGCAGGGCAGCCGCGACGGCGCCGAGGGACCGGTGTTCATCTTCCTCGGCAGCGGCGAGGCCGGCGGGCCGGCCCTCGAGTTCACCATCCGCCGCCAGCGCTTCCGCCTGGCGGTCGACCCCCTCACCGGCCGCGCTGACATCCGCGCCCTCGAGGCGCCCTGACAGACCTGCGGCGGCCCTCTGCGCGCGAACTGCCAGGGCCGCGGGGAACCGGGCCGCGGGGACGCGGCCCCGGGGCTCGGGACACGGACGGACACAGACGATCACGGACAAAAACGGACAAGCGCAGCCGGACATGGAGCGGGCAGCGCCGGAGCAGCGCGGGTGGCGCGGAGCCGCTGACGCGCTGCCCGCGGGCGCGCGGTGGCGCGGCCTCTCCTTCTGCTTTCCCGCGGCGATCGCGGCGGCCTGGCGAGGAGTGTCCCCCCTTGCAGTCCCTTGCAGTCCCTTACGGTCCCTTGCAGTCCTTTACGGTCCCTTCCCCCGCCGCGTCGCGCGCCCTGCGCGGCCGGCTTGTCGGCGCCGGTCACCCTGCTGTATGGTACGCCGCTCCGGCGCTGGCTCGGATGGGTCGTGTCGGGGTTTGGCGCGGTTCTGGTGGCGGAGCAGTCTTTCCGGATGGAGATCGATGGTCACAGACGAACTCATAGCGGCGGCCGAGCGCGGCGACCTCGAGGCTCTGGTGCAGCTCGACGCGTGCGGCCTGCTCATCGGTGACGGCGAGGACTCGCCGGCGTATGCCGAGCGTCTGCGCTGTCTGCGGCGCAACATCGGCCGCATGGATGACGAGCTGCGTCGGACCGGCCTCTTCACCGTCGAGGGGGTCGGCGTGCAGGCCGACTCGCGCATCCCCGAGGCAGTCTTTGCCGAGGCCCGCGCCGAGACCGAGAGGCTCTACGACTTCCAGATCGACTGGGTGCCGGGGTTCTTCATCAACCCGCAGTACAGCCTGCTGTTCGGCGGCTGCGCCTTCTACTTCTACCCGGACTTCTTCGCGCTCTTCATCATCCGCCGCGCCTTTGCCCGCCGTGAGCGCTGGCTGATCTACGGGCGCCGCGAGCTGCTCGCGCATGAGCTGTGTCATGTGGCGCGCATCGGCCTCGGCAGCCGCGTCTACGAGGAGCTCTTCGCCTACCAGACGGCCACGAGCGCCTTCCGGCGTTTCACCGGCAGTATCTTCCGCAGCCAGGCCGAGGCCATGGCGCTGCTGGGCAGCACCCTGGCGCTGCTGGCGGCGCAGATGGTCCGCACCCTGGCCTGGCCGGCTGTGCCGGTGTGGCCCTTCTGGGGTCTGGTGGTGGGCGTCGGTCTCTGGCTGGTGGTGCATCTGCTGCGTCTGCAACGCCGTTTTGACGCGGCTCTGCGGGCGGCCGAGTGGCTGGCGCCGGGCCGGGCCCGTGCCATGCTCTTCCGCTGCACGGATGACGAGATCGACGCGCTGGCCGGCCTGGACACGCCGGCGGCGGCGCAGTCGTGGCTCGCGTCGCGCGGCGCGTCGTCGTGCCGCTGGCGGGTCATTCGGGTGCGCTTTGCGGGCGGCCCCGGCGCGGTCTGAGGCGCGTCAGGGCGGCGTCAGGCGCTCCCCCCAGCCCGCGGCGCCATCGGCGCGGCGGGCCTGGTCGCGCCAGGATGCCACCGATCGGCCGGTCGGCGGCACCACCCAGTCCGGCGCGATCTCGGCGAGCGGCTCCAGGACGAAGAGGCGTTCGGTCAGGCGCGGGTGGGGCAGGGTCAGGACGGCGTCGTCGAGGCAGCGCTGGCCGACCAGGAGGAGATCCAGGTCGATGCTGCGGCAGTGGTCGGCCTGGCGGTAGGCCGGCCGGCCCAGGCTGACCTCGAGGCGTCGGCAGAGCGCCAGCAGGAGCCGCGGCGAGCCGCGCCAGTAGCCGGTCACCGCGGTATTGAGGAACGCTGGCGTGTCGGCGGTGCAGCCCACCGGACGGGTGCGGTAGAGGCCGGCCCGGCACAGGCCCTCCAGGCCGCCATGGGCCAGGCCGGCCACGGCGCGGTCGATGGCCGCGGCGGCGTCGCCGAGGTTGGCGCCGATGCCGATGGCGACCGGCTCGCCGCCGGGCCGGCCTGCGGCGCCGGCCGCGCTGGCGGCCGGGATCGGGCCCTCGCTGTGACAGTCATGTCTCGATGGCATGGCCAAGGCGCTCCCGACGTCGACCCCGAAGGCCTGGCACCTCAGCCGCGGCGGCACCCGCGGGCGGGGCCGGCCGCGGCGTCAGCACAGCGCCGTGGTTGCGGGCCTCAGAACGGCGCAGTTGTTGCGTGTCGGGCCTTTCATTGCCCGCACCCCGCCAGTATAGTACTTTGTTCCTATGCTGTCGCGGCTCTCGGTCCTGGCAGTCCCGGGATGGTTTTATGGCGTCCAGCGAACCGGTTTCCGTCTACTACCTTGCTTCTGGCCGACTCGGCGTGCCTCTCCTCGACGCCCTGGCTGGCGACGCGCGCATCCGTCTCGTGGGTGTAGGCACGCAGCCGGACCGCCTAGGCGGCCGTCACCGTCGGCCGATTGCGACGCCGATCGGGGCTCACGCCGAGCGTCTTGGGCGGACGGCGGACCGCGTGCCGTCGGTGAATGCGGACGCCTTCCTGAGCCGACTGAGCGCGATCGCGCCGGAGGTCGTGGTGGTGGCCTCCTTCGGCCAGATCCTGAAGCCGGCGCTGCTGGCCCTGCCGGCCTGCGGGTGCTTCAATGTCCACGCCAGTCTCCTGCCGCGGCACCGCGGTGCCGCGCCGGTGAGTGCGGCGATTCTGGCGGGAGACGCCCGCACCGGCATCAGCTTCATGCGTATGGATGCCGGTCTGGACACGGGTCCGGTCTACCGCACCCTGAGCACGCCGATCGGGCCGACCGAGACCACCGGCGAGCTCGAGGAGCGCCTGGCGCATCTGGCGGCCGGCGGTCTGGTGGACTGTCTCTGGGAGGTGGCGCGCGGGGGCCTGGCGGCGGTGCCGCAGCCCCGCGAGGGCGTCACGTACGCGGCGCGTCTGGTCAAGGAGGACGGCCGTCTGGACTGGTCGCTGAGCGCCCTGCAGCTCAGCCGGCAGGTGCGTGCCATGGCGCCCTGGCCGGGGACCTTCACGGAGATGCTGACCGGCGGTCGGCGGCTGCGGCTGCAGGTGCTGTCGGTGGCGGTGCAGGCCGGCGTGCTGCACCGTGGCCAGCCCGGCGAGGTCCTGCAGGCCGATGGCGATGGCTGGGTCATCGCCTGCGGCGAGGGCGCCCTGCGCCTGACGCGGGTCCGGGCCGAGGGCCGGGCGGCGATGGATGCCGATGCGTTTCTGCGCGGGCACCGCGTGCCGGTGGGGACCCGCCTTGGTGTGCCTGAGCACGAGGAAGGCCAAAACAGCTTCAGTTCATGAAACAGATTCTGATTAACAGCGAGGACCTCCAGGTCAGCGTCGCGGTGGTCGAGAACGGCGAACTGGAGGACTTCTCCATCGAGAGGACCGACCAGAGCCGGGTGAGCGGCTCGATCTACAAGGGCCGCATCCGCAATCTCGAGCCGTCGCTCCAGGCGGCCTTCGTCGACATCGGTACCGAGAAGAACGCCTTTCTGCACTACTGGGACATGCTGCCGGCGACGCAGGACATGCTCGAGGGCGGCGGCGACGCGCCGGAGCCGGAGCTGCCGGAGGAGGACGAGGCTGAGGACGACGAGGTGGCGGACCGCGCCGAGGCGGCTACCCCCGCCGCGCCCGCCGCCCCCGCCGGCGGCCTGCTGAGTCGTCTGCGCCAGCTCTTTCAGCGCGAGGGCGAGGCCGCGGCGGCGGCGGTGCCGGAGTCTGACAAGGCGGGACCGGCCAAGGGCGGCCGGCGGTCGCGGCGCTCGCGGTCGCGGCGCTCGCGGTCGCGGCGGACGCCGTTTACGGCCGAGGACATCCCCAATCTGTTCAAGGTCGGCCAGGATGTCCTGGTTCAGGTCAGCAAGGGCCCGATCGGCCACAAAGGCGCGCGGGTCACGACGAACCTGAGCATACCGGGCCGCTATCTGGTGCTGTTGCCGAACTCGACGCACGTCGGGGTCTCCAAGCGTGTCGAGACGCGTGAGGAGCGCGACCGTCTGCGCAGCATTCTCGAGCGTCTCGAGCTGCCGGAGGGCATGGGGCTGATCTGTCGCACGGTGGGCTCAGGCTGCAGCGAGGAGCAGTTCCGCGACGACCTCGCCGGTCTGCTTGAGACCTGGCGGCGGCTCGAGCAGATCAACCGCACCCGCCCGGCGCCGTGCTGCGTGTATCAGGAGCCCGGGTTGCCCGAGCGCTGCATGCGCGACCAGCTCACCGAGGACGTCGATGAGATCGTCACCGACTCGGAGGAGGTCTTCGATCTGGCCAACGACCTGGTGCAGCGCCTGAGTCGTCCGGAGCGTGTGAAGGTCAGGCTCTACCAGAATCCGCGGCCGCTGTTCGAGCGCTACAACCTCACCGAGCAGATCGAGCGGGTCTTCCGTCGGCAGGTGCCCCTGCCGGGCGGCGGTCACATCTGTATTGACGAGACCGAGGCCCTCATCGCCATCGACGTGAACTCCGGTAAGAACCGCTCTGGCAAGGACCACCCGGAGACCATCCTGACCACGAATCTGGAGGCCGTCCGTGAGGTCACCCGTCAGTTCCGTCTGCGCAACGTCGGCGGGCTGATTGTCATCGACTTCATTGACATGCGCCAGCGCAAGGACCAGATGACGGTCTTTCGGGCCCTCAAGACCGAGCTGGCCAAAGACCGCGCCCGCACGCGCGTCTATCCGATCTCACCGCTTGGGCTGGTCGAGATGACGCGTCAGCGCGAGACCGAGAGCGTGCGCAGCACGGTGTACTGCCCGTGCCCGTATTGCCAGGGCCGCGGCCTGGTGAAGTCGGCGACTTCGATGAGTGTCGAGATCCAGCGGCGGCTGCAGGAGATCCTGCAGCGCAAACGGCGCACCTCGCAGCTCCGCGTCATGGTCCACCCGAGCATCCTCGAGCGTCTCAAGAACGAAGACGCGGCGTTGCTCTCGGGCATCGAGGCGCAGTTCGGCGGCGAGCTGAGCTTCCGCGGCGATCCTGGGCTGCACCGCGAGGAATTCCGCATCATCAACAACGAGACCGGCGCCGAGCTGTAGAGCCCGCGGCAGGGGCGGTCGCGACACGCAGAACCCGCCGTGTCAGCAGGTCGCGTTGCCCTCAGGAGGGGCGACGCCCTGCCGGCACTGGCGGGTTCAGCTCGGAGTCCTCGCGGCCGCGGCGGCCGTCTCAGCCCGGTTCCTGGATGACGATCTTGCCCTCGGCGATCTCGAGCAGGGCGATGTCGAGGTGGCTGCGCTCATCCTGGGGCAGCATGGGCACCAGCGGCCGCGCGCCACGCGCCAGCTCGGCCGCGCGCTTCGAGGCACCGTTGATCAGAAGGCGGACGTCCGTCACCTTCTTCCTGGCCTGATTCAGGTACTCGTCGTTCAAGGTCGATCTCCATCGAGCTGGTCCAACCGCCACGGACGAAGCCGGCAGGCGTCCTCGCCGGGACGTGCCCTCGGGTCTTACTGGGAACACGTACTTTACCCGTCGAGGTCCGGTCTGTCAACAGGAGCTGCGCGCAGCGCAGGGCGGTTCGAAAGTCCGGTTCTGGCACCCCTCCAGGGTGCATGGCGTGCAATCCGCGTTTCCGGGGGTCGTGCTCTCGCGCGACCCCCGGCTACGATCTGGCACCCCTCCAGGGTGACCGAGTGGGCGCCGCCGCGATCTTCAAACAGCCCTGGGGGCCACCAGGGCCGTCGGGGACACTGGGGACACTGGGGACACTGGGGAGGCGCCGGCGCGATGGCCTTGCCGGCACTCCGGCCGAACCCCACGTCCCCCGAGTCCCCCGAGTCGCATGGCCCGCCCTGCGTCCGGGCGGTTGATTTGGCGGCGGCGCAGACCACATTACGAGCCGGCCCACCTCATGCACCCCGGTAGCTCAGGTGGATAGAGCAACTGCCTTCTAAGCAGTAGGTCACGCGTTCGAGTCGCGTCCGGGGTGCCATTTCAAGCACACGCGGCCCACCATGGCACACCCCATGGCGCGGCCGATCGTCCCCACCAATCCCCACACCCCCCCAGGGGGCCTTTCGTGCGGGATACCGCCTTGGTCTGCCATCCCGCGCGTCCGGCATGTCGGCGCTCGTTCTGGCCGTCCACCGGCAGCCCAGTCAGACGACGGGACGACGGGGCGAAGGTCCGGCGGGGATGCGGGCAATCCCGAAAACAGCCCGCACAGTCGGGCCGGCTACACCACCTCTCTCTGCCGGCCAGCGCCCGTCCGTCCCAGGGCTGTCTGAAAGTCCGGTTCTGGCACCCCTTCAGGGTGCGTGGTGTGTGGGTTCGCGGTTCCGGGGGTCGAGCTGCGCGCGACCCCCGGCTACGATCTGGCACCCCTTCAGGGTGACCAAGTGAGCGCCGACGCGATCTTCAAACAGCCCTGCGTCCGTTCATGGGGGACTTGCACTTGCGGCGGGGTGGTGCTAGATTGCCGACTTCTTTGATAGACAAAGAAGAGGCAGAAGCGCGGCAAGGGGATGCCGCCTGACCAGGATGGGAGGGCCGATGGTGCGGTGCAGTGCTTTCGTGACGGTGGCATGGTTCGGCCTGTGTGTCAGCGCCGGCGCGGTCAGCGTCTACGTGGAAGACTTCGGCGGGGCGACGCTGACCAACCGTGAGAACGGCTACGTCGGCGGCTTCTACGGCAACCAACTGGCCCTCGGCCAGTGGTTTGGGAGTGGCAGGAAGGTGGCCGTTGGGGCGGGTGTCCTGACCGTCCTCCACGACACCGGCAGTACCCGTTTCGCCGGGGTTGTCCTTGACCCCGGGATCTTCGGCGGGCAGGCGGGCAGGTACCTGCTGAGCTTCGACGTCAAGGAGATCGCGCTCAGCCAGCAGGGCGTCGGCAACCCGGCGATGGGTGTGACGCACCGCGGTCGTGTCGACGTGTGGCAGGGGCATGGCTACGACGTGGAGAACGACTCCGCCGACAGCCTCTGGGCCAACTCGTTCAGCGGCACGCTGACGCCCAAGGGCAACGCGTCTGCATCGAGGCTCGAATCGCTGACCTTCGGCGAGGCCGGCGACGGCTACACGCTGGCCTTCGACTACGACGGCTCGAGCGCGGTGGCCCTCTTCTTCGGCGCTGACAAGACCGCCTACCCTCATCTCACGGTGGTCTACGACAACATCGTCATCGCGCCGACCCACGCGCCGGAGCCCTCGACCGCCCTGATGACGGCCCTGGGCCTGGGGATGGTGTGTTGGCGCCGCCGCCGCCGCGGCGCGCCCCGCGCCTGAGGGTGCGGTTGCCCCGGCGCGCCCGCCTGCCGCGGCGCGCCGGGGGGATCACCGCGCTCGGCGTGGTCGCGGTGCGCTCAGCCAGCCGCGGCTCTACCTGTCGGCGTCGGTGACCTGGCTGTAGGTCTCCAGGATGCGTTCGAGGTTGCCGCCGAGGATGCGGCGTTTGTCGTCCGGGCTGAGGTGTGCGAAGAGGATGGGGCCGAGGCCCCAGGCGATGGGGAGGTCCTCCAGGTCCGAGCCGAAGAGGAGGCGGTCGGCGCCGATGGTGCGGACCATCTCCTCGCAGGCGCGCGGGCCGAGCAGGGGGCATGAGCAGACGAAGAGGTTCGGGTGTTTGGCCATGATGGCGGCGTAGGCCGCGGTGGCGTGTCCGGTGATGAAGCAGGCCTGGGTGTAGGTCGAGACGAGCCGTTCCATCTGGGCGGGCGAGCCCCAGTGGTGGTTGAGGATGATCTGGCGGTGGTCGTGGGCCCACTGGCAGGCGACGTCGATGAGGGGTCCTTCCTCGGGGTAGCCCTGGTAGTGCGGGATGAGCTTGATACCGCGCAGGCCCATCTGATGTCCGCGTTCCAGTTCGGCGATCATGGCCTCGCGGCCGCGGTGGGGATTGACGAGGGTGAAGCCGACGAAGCGGCCCGGGTGGTTCCGGACGGCCTCGGCGACGAGGTCATTGCCGGGCTGTTCGTCGCTGAAGACGCCGGTGAAGCTGAAGATGCAGGTCGTGGTAACGCCGAGGCGGTCCATGTCGGCGACGATGCCGGGCAGGGTGGCGTTCGGGAGGTGGTAGTGGCAGGCGTGGTCGCCGCGGTGGCCATGGCAGTCAAGGAAGGTCATGCTCGAGGGGCGCTGGCCGC
>JAAYZO010000323.1 GCA_012514865.1 Lentisphaerota bacterium
ATGCGACCGCAACGGTGCGCTCCTGCAGCCTCGAGGTCGACGGCCTGCCCCGGCGCCGCCTCAGGATCTGCGGCACCAACGGCACCGCGGAACTCGCGCCGCTCGAGCGCTTCGACGGCCGGCCGCTAGCCCTCAGCCTGTCGCTGCGCCACCCCGCCGGCGGCCTCGCTGCCGGGAGTCACACCCTCGAGTTCGGACCCCAAGAGGACCGCTACGAGGGCCAGTTCGTGGCGCTCGCCGAGGCCATCCGGGGCAGACGCGATGCCCTGCCCTTCTCGGCGGCGCACGACATCCTCGTGCAGGAGGTCCTCCTCGCCGCCTCCGGCTGCACGACCTGGAAGGAGTGACGACATGAACGCGATCGTGGTTCAGGAAGACAAGGCCCTGGCCTGGACGCCGGTGCCCGACCCGGTGCGCCGTGATGGCGAGGTCAACCTCGAGGTCTACGCCGCCGGCGTCAACCGCGCCGATCTCATGCAGCGCGCCGGATCCTACCCGCCGCCGCCCGGATGGCCCGAGTGGATGGGCCTCGAGGCAGCCGGTGTCATCACCGACGCGCCCGCCGGCGGGCGCTGGAAGCCCGGCGATCGGGTCTGCGCCCTGCTCGGCGGCGGCGGCTGCGCCGAGCGCGTGGCGGTCCCCGCGGAGCTGGTCATGCCCATCCCGCCCGGCCTCTCGATGGTCGAGGCGGCGGCCATTCCCGAGGCTTTCGCCACCGCCTGGCTGAACCTCTGCCTGGAGGGCGGCATGAAAGCCGGCGAGACCGTCTTCATCCAGGCCGGCGCCAGCGGCCTCGGCATGGCCGCCATCCAGCTCGCCAAGGCCTTCGAAGCCAAGGTTGTCACCACGGTCGGCTCGGAGGCCAAGGCGCGTTTCGTCCGCGACCTCGGCGCCGACGTGGTCATCGACCGCGGTCACGACGACATCGCCGCTGTCCTCGCCAGGAACCCGCCCGACATCGCCCTGGACTGCGTCGCCGGGCCGGCCCTCGGCGCCTGCCTCAAGACCATGGCCCGCGGCGGCCGCTGGATCGTCATCGCCACCCTCGGCGGGACCGCCTGCGACCTCGATATGGGCGACTTCTTCCGACGCGGCATCCGCCTCATCGGCAGCACCCTGCGCAGCCGCAGCAACGCCGTGAAGGCGCGCGTGCTCGCCGACCTCGAGCAGCGCCTGTGGGCCGACCTCTCGGCGCGGCGCCTGCGCGTGGCGATCCACCGGGCCCTGCCGATCGCCCGGGCGGCCGAGGCCCACGACATCCTCGAGAGTCGCGCCAATCTGGGCAAGGTGGTCCTGACCGTGAAGGAGGAACGCCGATGAGATTCGTCGACCGCGTCGCCATCATCACGGGAGCGGCCTCCGGGATGGGCCGCCTCAGCGCCGCCATGCTCTGCGCCGAGGGCGCCCGCGTCCTCCTCACCGATGTCGACCCGGCCGCCGTCGAGACCGCCGCCGCGGAGATCCGCGCCGGGGGCGGCAAGGCCATCGGCATGGCCGTCGACGTCCGCCGCTATGACCAGGTCAAGGCCGCCGCCGAACGCGCTCTCGCCGAGTTCGGCGGCATCGACATCGCCATCTGCGCCGCGGGCGGGTCCTCCCGGCGCATCTTTCAGCGCACGGAGCCCTTCCATGAGATGCCGATCGAGATCATCGACTGGGGCCTCGAAGTCAACCTCCGCGGCGCCGTCTACTGCGCCCACGCCGTGCTCGGGACCATGATCCGGCAGCGCCGCGGGGTGATCATCACCTTCGGCTCGGTCACCGGCCACGAGGGCTCCGCCGGCTCGGTCGACTACGGCACCGCCAAGAGCGCCATGATCGGCGTCACCAAGTCCCTGGCACTCTGCGGCGCGCCCCATGGCGTCCGCGCATGCTGCGTCTCGCCCGGGCCCGTCCTCACGCGGCCGGCCATGGCCCACATGCGCACCCGCCTCGGCCGCGCCGCCGAGCCGCGCGAGGTCGTCGACCTCATCCTCTACCTCTGCTCCGACCAGGCTGCCTTCATCACCGGATCGGACCACGTCATCGACGGCGGAAGGCTCTGCGGCGGCATGGACGGCTGACCGACCGATCTGCCGCCGCCGGCCGCGGCTGGCGGGTGTGCGTCAGGGCTGATCGAGGATCGCGTCAGCGCCCGCCGGGCCTCCCTGGAGGGGTGCCAGAACCGGGCTCCCAAACAACCCCGGGCGTGCGGCTGACCCGTTTGATAGTCCCCTGCGGTGTGGCATGGTAGGCCGTCCGGGTCGACCAGCGGCCGTCCGGGCGACCGGGGCTCCGGCGCCTGGCAGCCGCGTCGGTCGGCCGTACAACTCGGGAGGAGATATCGATGCGCCCGTCCATGTGGACCAGTTACCTGATCGAGTGGCAGCCTGAGGAGATGGTCCGCGAGTTCGCCAGCCACGGCTGGCACACCTGCGAACTCAGCGATGAACATGCGCATGACCTGCTCAAACGCGGCGATCCGGCCCGCGTCGGAGCCGAGTTCCGCGCCTTCGCCGCCGACCATGGCATGAGCTTCCCGCAGGGCCACTTCTACCTCTGCACGAAGGGCTTCCGTCCAGAGGATCAGGTTGGCCGCCAGGCCGCCGACATCGCGCCGCCCGACGACGCCGCCTGGGAGGAAGCCCTCGCGGCCATGCGGCGCTGGGTCGACCTGTTCAGCGCTCTGGGTGTTGAAGCCGGCGTGCTTCACCTGGGCGGCGGCCGCCTGGCGCAGGCGGGGTGGAGCCCCGAGCGCGTCTTCGAGCGCCGCTGTGAGTCCGTACGGCGCATCGCCCAGTACGCCCGCGGCAGCGGCGTGACCCTGTGCATGGAGAACCTCGGCGCCGGGAGCGGCGTGCAGACCATGGACGACTTCGAGCGCCTCCTGGCGGCCGTCGACGACCCGCAGGTCGCGATCTGCCTCGACACCGGCCACGCCAGCATCAACGCCGTCGACTGCCCGGACTTCATCCGGCGCGCCGGCCGGCGCCTGAAGGCCCTCCACATCGCCGACAACCTCGGCCGGACCGACGACCACATGCTGCCCTACGGCCGCGGCGTGGTGCCGTGGACGCCCGTGATGCGGGCTCTGCGCGAGGTCGGCTACGCCGGGCTGTTCAACTTCGAGGTCCCGGGTGAGAACCGCTGTCCGCGGCCGGTGCGCCTGGCCAAACTCGACTACGCGCAGACGCTGGCAGCCTGGATGATCGGCCACGACGGCCTCGACGCGACCTGACCACGACGCCCGCGCCGCAGCCGGCGCGCGGCGCCCCCGGATGAGGAACGCATGACCACTGAACCGATTGCCCGTGTGCAGATTGCCGGCGTGCACGACCACGCCGAGGCGGTGATGCTGGCCGAGGCCGGCGTCGCCTGGATCGGCATCCCCCTGTGCCTGCCGGTCAATCGCGAGGACCTCACCCGGGACGAGGCCGCGGCCGTGGTCGCCGCGGGGGCACCGCCGGCGACCTTCGTGCTGATCACCTACCTCCGGCGCGGCGTGGAAATCGCGCGGCTGGCACAGCGCCTCGGGGTGCGCCACGTGCAGATCCACGGCCCGGTGGCGCCGCCGGACCTGGCCATCCTGCGCGAGGCCCTGCCCGGGGTGGTCGTCATCAAGAGCCTGGTCGTGCAGCCGGGACAGCCCGCCGATGAGCTGCTGAGGCTCCAGGAGCACCTCGCAGCGCATGTCGATGCCTTCATCCTGGACACCTACGACCCCACCACCGGCGCCAGCGGCGCCACCGGCCGGACGCACGACTGGTCGGTCAGCCGCGCCATCGTCATGGCCTCGCCACGGCCGGTCATCATGGCCGGCGGTCTGACGCCGTCGAACGTCCGCCAGGCGATCCTGGCGGTGCGCCCGGCCGGCGTCGATGCCCACACCGGCGTGGAGGGCCCCGATGGCCGCAAGGACCCGGCGCGCGTCCGCGCCTTCGTCGCCGCCGCCCATGGTGCCTTCGCCGAATTGGATGCCGCCGCCGGCCACGCCTGAGGAGACTCCCGAGATGACCACGACAACGCCACGACAGCCCCTCTTCCTGGCGGCCGCCACGCTCGGCCTGGCGCTCGGCCTGCACGCGGCGCCGATACGCACCGCCGACGGCCTCGCGGCCGAGGCCACACCGGAGAGGCCCCTCGAGCTGCGCCAGGTCGCCCTCGACGGCAAGGCCCTCCCCGGGGTCGCGGTCCGCTTCGCCCTGCACCGCCCGCAGACGAGCGAGCCGGCCGGAGATGGCTTCGCAATCGAGGGCGCCTGGGAGACCGACGGGCGCTGCCTGGTGGTCCGGGGCCAGGCCACCAGCGCCACTGCCCAGGACACGGCCGCCGATCTGGTCATGCGCCTCGAGGGCTGCACCCTGCCCCTCGGGACCATGGGCGACGACCCGCTCCTGCTGCCGCGGCGACTCCTCGGCAAGCTGCCGCTGGTCAGCCTCCGCGTCGGCGCCGACGACGTCATGGCCCTGGCCCTGCCGCCCACGGCCCTGGCCACCTTCAGCCTGCGCCAGGTCGACGGCGCCGTCGAGCTGCGCTTCCCCTTCGGCTTCACCACGGCCGGCCCCGAAGCCCTGCGCCAGCGGGCGCCCTTCACGGCGGTGCTCTTCCGCACCGAGCCGCGCTGGCACTACCGATCGGCCCTGGCGGGGTACTACGCCCTCTACCCCGAGGCCTTCGCCAGCCGCGCCCAGGCCTTCGGCGGATGGTTCTTCGCCGCGCCCACCACCGACCTGCCCAACCCGCAGCATTTCTACTACTACGAAGGCGGACCCCATGGCGACGGCGCGGCCCGCGCCCGCGGCCTCGGGACCTTCCCCTACCGCGAGTCGTCGTCGCTGACCGTCTCGCTGCCCGGCACGGAGCTGCCCAAGGACTACGCCGAGGCCATGGCCCGCCTCGATGACCTCGAACGCCGGCGCTTCCCGCGCGCCTGGCAGCGCAAGGACCACTACGAGCTGGTCCCCGGCGAGGGCCGCCTCGGCACGCAGGGCCTGCGCGTTCACAACCCCCGCGAGGGCCTCTGGGGCGGCGTCAGCCAGACGGTGACCTTCAAGGAACCCCTGACGAAGCCCTTCGTGATCCAGGGCTGGAGCCGCGCCGAGGGCGTGGCCGGCGCACCCGACCACAGCTATGCCTTCTACGTGGATGTCTGCTACGACGACGGCAGCTACCTGTTCGGGCAGTGCGCCGTCTTCGAGACCGGCACCCACGACTGGGCCTTCGCCGAGCTCCGCGTCACGCCGAGCCGTCCGGTGGCCGAGCTGCGCACCTTCGCCCTCCTGCGCGGCGGCCACACCGGCACCGCCTGGTTCGACGACCTGCGCGTCGGACCCGCCGACGCCCCCGAGACGAACTGGATCGACAACCCCGGCTTCGAGGATATCGCGGTACGCAACGACCTCGTCTTCCTGCGCGACAATGTCTGCACCAACGCCCGTGACGAGATGGTCGTCGCGATCACCGACAACCTCAGCGCCGACGTCGGCCCGGCGGTGCCGATGAATCTCCTGCGCTTCACGCTCAATGTCGACCCGGATCTCCCCGACAGCCCCGAGAAGCCCTCCGTCGCCGGCGAGGAATTCCGTCGATTCGACCGCATGTTCCGCGACTACCCGAAGCTGGAAGGCGTCTACATCGACTCGGTCTCGGCCTGGTGCTCGAGGGTGCTCAACACGCGCCGCGAACACTGGATCGCCAACGACGCGCCCTTCACCTACGACCCGGGCACCCGCCGCGTCGCCGCCGTCGGCCTCTTCGGCATGCGCGACTACCTCGCCGCTCTGCAGCGGCGCTACAACCCCGACGGCCGCCTCGTCTTCACCAACATCCACTGCAGCCACGAGGCCTTCCCGCTCTACCTCACCTCGGATATCCCCGGCATCGAGAGCAGCCAGTTCCGCAGCGAGGACGACCTCTTCTTCTACCGCGCCTGCTCCTACGGCAAGCCGCTGCTCCTGATGAACTTCATCAACCTCCACAACCTCGACCAGCGCACCGTCGCCGAGGACTTCCACCTCAACGCCGCCTTCTGGGGCGAGATTCCCTCGACCGGGCGCTTTGTGCAGCGCGCCTACGCCGAGTACGGCGACGTCACCCACGCCTGGCTGCCCGCCATCGCCGAGCTCGCCGCCGCCGGCTGGGAGCCGGTCCCCATGGCGACAGGGGCGCGCTGTGAGCGCTTCGACAGCCCGGAGGCGGTGTCGTGGACGACGCGACGCCAGGCCGACGTCGGCGCCGGTGACGAGCTCCTGATCGAAGCCGCGGCCCTGCAGGCCCTCGGCGACGACCTCGTCGCCGTCGACCCGGTGTGGCTGGCGCCGCGGGTCCTGCAACGCCGCGGCCAGGACTGGGCGCTCGACCTGCGCACCGCACCGCCGACCCTGGCGGTGACGCGCGTCATGCCTCGCCGCGCCGTCGCGGCATGGCTCCTGGGCCGGGCCGTCCGGCACGCCCAGGCGGCCGCGAGGGTGCGCGGCGAGGACTCGGCCGCGCCGGCCATCGCCGCCGCCCGCCAGGCCATCGCCGCCATCGACAGCACCACGCCCGCCGCGACGGCCCTGCAGGCCGCCCGTGAGGCCGTCGGCGCCGCCCTCGAAGGCCTCCCCGCCGGCGAGGACCTCTTCGTCCTCAGCCAGCGCCGCGAGCTCCTCCAGGCCCGCCAGGCCGTCGAGGCCGTGGCACTCGCCCTCAGCGGCGCCGACCAGGCCGGCCTCGCGGGCGACACGCGCGCCCACGCCGGCGTCACCATGGCCCTGCGGCCGGTCGTGCCGGACGGCCTCCAGGCGAGCGTCCGCTGCCTGGGCCTCGCACGCCAGGACGCCCGCGCTGTCGTGCCGAGCCTCGAGCCGACGCCGCCCGCAACGCCCAGCCCGGAAGCCTTCCAGGGCCGTGCACCCGGACTGTTCACCGTCCGGGCCGTCTTCGAAGCCGCCCTCCCCGGCCTCGCGCCGATACGCTTCGAACGCGTCGCCTGCCAGGAGGTCCTCCCCGGCGCCCGCCTCAAGCTCGAGGGCGCGGGCGCCGCCGACGGCCAGCGGCAGTTCCGCCTGCACATCGCCGAGGCGGCCAGCGCCGGCCCGCTCCGGGCTGAGGTCACGGCCGAGCCCCCGCTGCCGGCCCTGACGCCACGCTGGGAGGTCGCCTCGACCGACCAGCCCGTCCTGCTGACCATCCCCATGGGCCTCGATGGCCAGCACCGCCGTCTCACCGTCGCCCTGGCCACCCCCGCGGGCGTCATCCTGGCCACGACGACGACCGCCTACATCGACGAGCCGCCGATCCCCGCCGCACGCGTGCCGGTCGCCCGCACCGAGGTCGAGTCGAGCTACTCCGGCTACAGCCCCGACGTCGTCACCGACGGCACGGCCGTCACCGAGGGCCTGGCGTGGAACCGCCGCGCCTGGGCCTCCGCCGACAACGCCAGGCCGCACTGGATCAGCCTCGGGTTCGACCAGCCCCGCCGCATCGCCGGGGCCATGATCTTCTGGAATGTCGAGGACGGACGCTTCTACAGCGCCCGCCGCTTCCGCGTCCTCGCCCAGACCGCCCAGGGCCTCCAGGA
>JAAYZO010000324.1 GCA_012514865.1 Lentisphaerota bacterium
AACGCCTGCGGCACCTCTGCGAGACCTACGACTGGGCCCGCGAGCAGCGCCGCGACATCCTCGAGCGCGCCCAGATCTGGCTCGACCTCAGCGACGCGGAACTCCGCGTGGCGGTGCCCAGCCAGATGGTGCCGCGGGCGCTCTACTGCAACCGCAAGGCCGGCTGCCCGAAATGCGGCGTCGCCATCTTCCGCCATGGCTACTACCCATGGCGCATGGACCCCCGCAAGCACCCCTGGAAGGTCGAATGCCCGAACTGTAACGAGATCTTCCCCACCAACGACTTCGGTGCCTACTACCGCTCCGGCCTCGACGAGTGGGACATGTTCCGGCCGGAACGCGCCGACGCGCGGCTGCTGTTCAACAGCGCCCACCCCGACCCGAACGACCCCCTGCACACCTATGGCGTCGACCCGGGCACCGGCTGGACGGACCCCGAGAAGGGCAGCTTCAAGTTTGTCGCCCACTACAACCACCACGCCAACTGGGGCGCCAACGCGCGCTACCCGGGCAGCGTCCACAGCATCCCGTCGGCCGCGGTCGGCCTGGGCTACGGCTACGCGGTCACCGGCGACCTGGCCTACGCCCGCAAGGCCGCCGTGCTCCTCGACCGCCTCGCCGAGGTCTACCCCGACCTCGATTTCGAGCATTGGGCCAGCCAGGGCGGCTACCACCAGTACCGCGGCATCTACGGCACCGCTGTCGACTCGACCTGGTCGACCCGCGTCGCCTACGACCTGGTGCGGGCCTATGCCCTCGTCCGCGATGCCATGGCCGAGGACAGGGCCTGGATCGAGAAGGTCGAGCGCGGCATTCTGCGCGATACCTTCGCACGCCAGAAGCAGTCGATGATCTGGGGCAACACCGGCTTCAACAAGGACGTCGCCATCATGATGATCCAGGCGACGACCGACGACGCCTTCCGCGATGAGCTGGTCGCCTGGCTGTTCTCCAACGCCGTCGGCGAGCCCATACCCAGCCGGCACTCAGACTGGCGCCGGACGCGCCCCGGCGGCGGCCTGGGCCGGACCGTCGCCAATCTCAGCGGGGATGGCTTCTCGTGGGAGGGCGGCTTCGGCTACTCGGCCATCCTGCCGATGTTCCTCATGAATGCCTACCGCAGCATCGCCGACCTGGCCGAGGGCCGAACCGAGCCGGAGGTGCGTACCACCCTCGACCTGCTCCGGCAGCGCCTGCCGCGCTTCTTCCATGGCTCCTACGAGCTGGTCGGCGCCGGGCGCTACATGCCGGGCTGGGCCGACGGCGGTCGCTTCGCCACCCCGATGATTCTCAAAGGCGCTCAGGAGGCGACCCTCCTGGCGGCCTACGCGGCCTTCGAGGACGACCACCTCGGCCGGCTCTACTGGCGCATGACCGCCGAGGCGGCCCTGCCCCGCGGCGACCTGCTCGACCCGCGCCTCGACTACGAGCGGCTCCGCGCCGGCCTGGAACGCCTCCGCGACGACGGCAAGGCGCCCGGGCGCAGCTCCTGCAACCTGGCCGGACGCGGCTTCGCGATCCTGCGCAGCGGCGAGGGCGACCTCGAGCGCACCCTGATCACCTACTACGGCTCCAACAGCGGCCACAACCACCTCGACACCCTCACCCTCTTCCTCTTCGCCTACGGCCACGACCTCATGCCCGGCCTCGGCTACCCGGACCTCTCCAACACCACCTGGCGGCAGGGCTTCTGGGAGAAGCCGATCAGCCACAACACCGTGGCGACGGAGTGGTCCACCGGCCCGGCCGACCTGGGCCTGGCCCGCCAGGCGCTCTTCGTCACCTCGCCCCTGGCCGCGCTCACCGAGATCGAGGCCGACAGGCTCTACCCGAACCTGCGACGCTATGGCCGGCTGCCGGTGCTGGTCTCGGTCTCGGACGAGGCGTTCTACGTCCTCGATGTCTTCCGCATCGGCGGCGGCACCGAGCATGTCTACAGCTTCCACTCGGGCGTCGGCGAGGTCACGGTCGAGGGCGCCGAGATGGTCCCCCAGGACGGCGGCTCGTACGCCGGCCCGGAGGTGCCCTTTGCGACGCGCCTCGAGGGCGAGGGCTGGAAGATCGGCAGCGGCCGGCAGTTCTTCCGCAACGTCCGCCGCGCCGCGGTCACCGCGCCGGTCACCTCCGCCTGGCGCCTGGCGCCGGCACCCGGCGCGGACCCCGCGGCACCGCCGGTCGGGCTGCGCTTCACCCTCCTGAGCCCACCCGGCGAGGTGGCCCTGGCCACAAGCCAGCCGCCGCAGAATATCCCCGGGAACCCGGAGGACCTCCCCTTCTTCCTGGCACGCGCCACCACGACCCCCGAGCAGGATATCGCCTACACGGCCGTCATCGAGCCCTACCAGGAGCGCCGCGCCCTGGCCGGCGTGCGCCGCCTGGCCCCCTGGGATGGCACCGGCCCGGACGTCGCCATCGAGGTCCGCCTCGCCGACGGCCGCCGCGATGTCATCCTGCAGCCCGCCAACGAGGCGACACTCCTCGAGGTCGAGGGCGGCCTGCGCTTCCGCGGCACCCTCCTCCTGGCACGCTTCAGCCCCGACGGCACCCTCGCCGAAGTCCTCGCGGTGCGGCCCTCGACGGTCACCATCGGCACGGCCTACCAGCGCGATTTCGTACCCTTCGTCGAGGCCCGCGTGAAGGCTTTCGACCGCGGCGCGCCGCGCTCGTGCACAATCACCCTCGACCGCCCCATCAGCATCCCCGACGCCGCCCTGCGGCCCCTCTGGACCGCCATCACCACCGCACCCGACGCCAATGGCAACTACCCAGTGCAGGCCCTCGCCGAACGCGACGGCGGCACCGTCCTCGACCTCGGCGATACCTCGTTCATCTCCGGCTTCGACGAGGACCGCCAGGCCTACACCTACGCCTTCGAGGAAGGAGCCCGCCTCGAGATTCCCCTCACCTACCACGAGAAGCTCACGGCACCGTAGACACAGCGTCACCGGCGCTGCAGTAGTTCAGAGGTCGGAGGTCGGAGGTCGGAGGGCGGAGGGCGGAGGTCGGAGGTCGGAGGTCGGAGGGCGGAGGTCGGAGGTCGGAGGTCGGAGGGCGGAGGTCGGAGGTC
>JAAYZO010000001.1 GCA_012514865.1 Lentisphaerota bacterium
AAGCTCTTCCCAAACCCCGATTCGCGCGTGCGGATCACGGTCAGCGAACTGGCGACATGGGCGACGAACCACCACGGCGGCGGCTATGTCAACCCGGCTACCGCACGGGTGCGCTTCGATAACCTCTGCATCGCCTCACGGCGCGGACGCGACCCGGCGTTCTTCTGGAGGCTGCCCCACGACTCGGCGCCGGCCGAGGGCTATGCGGTGCGCTTCGACCAGGAGCCCGAGACCACCCCCGACGAGGCCGTCACCGGCACCGCGGCCCGCTTCACCCAGGAGGACGTGGCGCCGGGGACGTGGTACCTCCACGTGCGCGCCAAGAGCCGCGAGGGCTGGGGGCCCACCGCGCACTGCCGCATCGTCATCGAGTGACGAGCGGGGCAGGGGGGCGGCTCGTATGGACCTTGGCGTGGTCGTGGTGCCGGCACCGCCGCGGCTCATCGGATCTTCCGTCACCGGCAGGTAACGGCCCGCGACGGACGATCCGTCAGATCTCCCAGGCGCCCAGCGGGAAGTGCTGCTGGCTGCCGTAGACATCGCAGTCCGCCGGGGAGCCCGACGAGGCCGGTCGCGGCAGGACCACCTTGATCGTACGCAGACGCGCGAAGGGCTTGATCGCTACCGCCCCCGGGTCGGCGTGGTAGGCTGCCGCCAGGGTCTCCACCGTGAAGCGCGGCGAGTGCAGTACACGCTCGTAGGCCGCGGCGTCGGCGAACATCAGGTCGATCGTCACCTGGAACGGCCCGGCGTTCTTGCTGCGACAGACTGAGGCGAGGTCGTAGATCGTCATGGCGCGGATCCGATCGTGATGACCTCGGGCTCGAAAGCGAGGTCAAGGCCGCGGGTGCGCAACAGGTGGTAGAGGCCGAATTCGTAGACCTCGCCGGCAGCGAAGTCCGATGGCGAGCACGGGAAGGCGAGGTTGCCGGCGGTGGCCTTGCGGCCGGGGAAGGCCTGGTGCAGGGCGCTCGAGCGCGCCAGGCTGACGAGGGTGTCGGCGAGATCCTGAGTCGGCGCCACCGCGTCGATCAGCAGGCCGACCTCGCGCGGCGGCGGCGACGGCGGCGGCTCGTGGCTGCCGGTGACCGCGTCGAGGCCGTAGCGCAGAAAGCGCAGGGTGTACTCGCCCTCGGCCAGGAAGCCGCCGACCGCCGACGCGACCGCCGCCCGCACGCCCGCCTCGATGGCGTCCAAAGACGCGATGGCGACCGGGTCGCGCAGGCCGGCCACCGTGATGGCCCGACAGCCCCGGAAGCGCGCCCCCTCCAGCTTCAGCGTCGCCTCGGCGGCCGGCACCAGGACCGTGCCCCGGACCGTCACGCCGCGCTCGCCGCAGGGCTCGAACGTCGACGCGCGCATGTCGATGCGCCCCTCGGGCTCGTAGAAGCACTCCGGGTCGGGCTGCTCGTAGAGCGAATGCGCCGCCACCGACTCGGGCGTGCACCGCCGCACCGGGTTGGCCGGTTCGACGGTGAAGCCGTCCGGCCCGAGAGTGACCAGGAGCGAGTCGTTGGCCCCGGCCGGGCGGGCGCAGAGGGCGCCGCACTCGGCAATCTTGGCGGCGTGAAGGGCCAGGCCGGCCGGAATCCCATGCATCATCGGCCAGGCGGCGAAGACCGCGGCGTCGCAGCAGCGGCCGCAGACCACCACCTCGGCGCCGGTGCGCAGGGCCGCCTGGATCGGCTCGGTGCCGAACTGGGCAACCGGATGGCGAAGGCCGTCGAGGTCACCCGGCAACAGCGGCGGCGCGCCACCGCAGGGACTCAGGCGGCCCTCCGACAGGGCGCGCTGCAGGAGGCCCGGGTCGAGGTCGGCATAGACGACCGCCGCCCGGAAGCGCAGGCCCTGCTCGCGCGCCAGGTCACGCAGGATCGCGAGCGTGCTCTCCACATGCGGGCGCGCCCCGGAGCCGCCGGCGCTGCCGATGATCAGGGGTATCCCCCGGGACAGCGCCGGCCGCAGCACCAGCGAGAGGTCGCGACGCACCTGCAGCGGCTTCACAAAGCCCTTGCCGCTGCCGAGGTAGTACGGCCCGGGATCCGTCGAGCCGCCGTCGACGCCGATGAAGTCGAGCGGGCCCGCGAGGGCGCGCCGCAGGCTCTCTTCGGCATAGCCGTAACCGAGGAGGCCGCAGAGCGACAGGTAGCGAATCTCGGCGCTCATGCGTCACCCCGCCGGTTGACCTCGGTGAAGGCGTAGTCGGCAGGGATGCCGAGGTCACGCTCGATTCCCGGCAGGGCCGCCTCGACCTCGCGGTCGAGGTCGTGGAAGTAGTTCCCGCCGGCGGCGTCCATGGCCACAAAGAACGGCCCGAAGTCCTCGACCTCGAAGACCCAGGTGGCCTCGGTCTTGCCCAGTTCGTCGAGGAAGTGCACCTCACGGACGCGCCGGACCTGACGGCGCAGCGCATTGCCGCTGAGGCCGATCTTCGAGAGGAACACGCCGCCGACCTCGCGCAGGGCCTGCGCCGTGCCCGGCCCCATGGTGGTCTTGCCAATGAGGGTCCGCAGGCCGAACCGGCGCACGACCGCGGCGCCGTAACGCTCGAAACGCAGGCTCGAGGTAGGCTCGCAACTGACCACCTCCCAGCCGTCGCCCTGGGGGCGCATCACCGGCCCGACATGGAAGAAGGCGTTGACCGCCGCATAGTCCAGCGGTGGCCAGAGGCCCTCCTCGATGGCACGGATGTGGAACCGGCTCCGACCGGTGAACAGCGCCCCGGTGAGGGTGACCCGATCGCCGAGACGCAGGCTGCGGGCCTCGTCCTCGGACAGTGGCAGGCGCAGGCGCTTCATGCGACCTCTCCGCTGTAGACTACGGACTGATCCGCCGTGATGCAGGCACGCCAGCGACGGCCCACCAGGCACTGGGCGTTGAAGGCGACG
>JAAYZO010000325.1 GCA_012514865.1 Lentisphaerota bacterium
CAACTATGCTCATACCGAAAATTCCTATTAGTGACTACATGTTCCAGGCGGAAATACGACAAAGCACTGCATGGCAATGGGTTCAGCCTGGAGACGGATGGAACATCCGCCTGAGCGTCGCGAAGTCCGTGGGCTGTTGCCGGGCGGGAACACCGACTGTCGTCAGCGCCAGTACCAGCAGGGCCGCTCCCCTGCTCTTGGTGGTGAACTGCAGGGCGCTGATGCCACCCGGCGTGCAGGCCAACAGCACGAAGGCCCCGGCCGTCCCCGGGTCGGAGACGAAGCGCGAGAGCGGGATTCCGATGGCCGGCACGACCACGACGTTGGCCGGCAGCGTGCGCCAGCGCAGCCCCCGCCGGGCCACGTGGGCGCGCAGGTCCGCCGTGGTGACCTGCATGCCGACGCTCGCCACGGCCGCCACCAGGAAGACGAGCACCAAGGCCTTCTCCAGGAAATCCGGCAGGAACATGGTTCACCCGCCCTTCTCGAAGTGGGACAGCGTCAGCAGCAGGGCCGTGTAGGCCGCGGCGCCGGCGAGGAAGTACCCGTAGCGGCCGTCCTTCTCCTTGGGGAGTTCCCCGATCATGGCGTTGACGATCACGCCACCGGCGACGAGGGCGACCAGTATCGTCAGCAGCGGCGTGGGAATCGCCACCGCCAGACCGCACGCCCACCCGGCCAGCGAAGCCAGAGCCGGCGCGAAGGCGCCGCGGAAGTCATACTGCGCCCTGTATTCATGACTCAGGTTCCACGCCACGGGAAGCAGGTGCATTCCCATGGCCACCGCGTAGAGGAGCAGTGCCAGGACGTCCTTGCCGGACCACACCATCAGGTAGGTCAGCAGCCAGGCGTAGGCCGTGAAACCCCCGATGTGCAGCCTGGCCTGCCAGGGCTCGACGTCGGGCTCGCGGCTTCCTTCCGCCGCACCGAGCCGGCGCCGTGACGCCATCCTCTCGAGCCCGCAGAACCCCAGGAAGCCGGCCATGGTCCACAGGTAGACGCTGTACTCCGGGAACAGGATGGGGAACCCCGCCGCCGACTGCGTCTGGATTTCACGGGCGCGGCTGAGGCCGGGAATCACGTGGACGAAGACGTAGCTCACCGAGATCCCGGCAGCGGCCGACAGGAACCGGCGTCCGTCCCATCGACCGGGCTGGTGTACCCGGCTGCCGAAGAGGAAGACGGCGGCAAAGAGGAGTGCGACGCTCAACGTCGCCAGCACGAAGAGGAATTGGGGAATCGGGGTTACCGCAGCACAGCTCCATTCCGAAGATACCCGCCCCAGGGACGGGACTGCATTGGCTCCCCTGACTGGGGCATCGTCGACGTGGTTCCGTTCACAGTTTCAGCACCAGCGAGCTGAAGGCACCGACACCCAGCAGAAACAGCAGCACCGCGACGACAAAGGCGATGCTCGGTTGGCGCCGCAGGCCCTGCTGACAGAATTCCTGCACCCGCAGGCTGTATTGCAGGGCGGCCGCCAGGAGCGCCAGCGTGCCGACGATGACGAGCAAGTACGCGATGGTTCCGGCGCCGACCGTCCTCAGGCCCTTCAGCCCGCGCACCTCGATCTGGACGACCTGCCCGAGCTTGCCGATGGTGAAGCCGAAGCTGATCATCGAGAGCGCGGTTCTCACCCAGCCCATCAGCGTACGCTCCGCCGCCCAGTAGGTCCGCTCCATGGCCAGGTCGGTGCGCTCGAAGGCCAGACGCGTCCCGGTGTCGCTCGGTGTGGCCGGTGGGGGGCGAGGCGTATCCTTGCCCAGGCCGAGCGAGGCCAGTACGCCGTCCACGAGCCGGTGGGCGCGCTCTTCCTTCACCCCGAGCATGCGCACGAACCCGACCATGCGCCGGGGAAATCCCGCCAGCTCTGAGACCAGTGTGGCGGCGGGGGACGGGTGGTGCTCCCCCCGTTCGGGCAGTCCGGGATCCGGCGTGTTGCTCATATCCTGTCTTCCTTCTTTCTTCCTTCATTCCGCCTTGCGCGAGGCGATCCGCCCTCACAGTCCCGTCAGCGCCGAAAGCAGGCGCTTGAGCAAGTCGGCGGCGGGGTACTCAAACAGAAGCAGTGGCGACAGGGGCGCGAGCGCAGCCGCTGCCAGCCCGGTCAGCAGTCGTCGGCCTGCCGGGATCCAGCGCACGTTGCGCACCTTGTCAACGCTGTTGGCCAGATCAGCCAGCGACTGCAGATCCGGCGTCCCCAGTTGCGCCTCGCCAGTGGCCTTCCCATCCTGGACCCAGCGCCGGTCAAACGCCGCCACGTAGCGCGACGCCATGGCCATGTAGTCGCTCCACCCGGTCACCCGGCAGCGCCAGAGAGCCGGGGTGAAGACGCACAGCGGGCCGATGAAGAGAGCCGCCATCACGGCCAGGATGAACGGCGCCAACCGGTACAGCATCTGGAACGCAACGGCCCCCGCGGCGATCTCCCCGGCCAGGCCTGCCGAGCAGACGGCGGAGATCCCGGCGACCAGCGGCACGAAATGCTCGTGCACCACTTCCAGGAACCCCAGCCCGGCGGCGCCGTCAGGATGGGTCGGAACCAGCCGGAGCCCCAGGCGCCGCAGGCGCCACAGAAACCACGACCACAGCCCCAGGCGCCACAGCCAGCGCAGGACCAGGAGCCGGTACAACGGCAGGCAAAAGGCCAGATACCAGCCACTGACCCACGTCAGTCCCTGCCCGGAGCGCACCAGAAGCACACTCCAGCTTCCCGTCGCGCCGGATAGCTGCGTGTACTTCTCGGCCAGGGGCAGGCATACTGCGAGCAGGAGGAAGACGACCTCCGCCAACCAGGAATCCTTCAGTCGTCCCACCCGGCGGACATCACCTGCCAGGGCCGGAAGCGCGGTGTCCGGCACCAGTCCAGACTGCACGATCTCGCGAACGAACTCCGCCATCCGGGGCACAACCCACGTCTCGCACAGGAAGAACAACGGAATGGCCACCAGGAGGCGGACATGCCCGCCGATCACCGAAAGAGAGAACACCCTCGCGCCGACGCCGCAGAGCAGCGCGAGGAGGATGAGGATGCCCCAGGCCAGGAGCGCCAGGGCCACGCCCAGCCCGAGGGTGTCCGTGCCGCCCCGGACCAGGCCCAGCCGGCACCCGATCCGGTGCAGCGGCCCGCCCAGCAGCGAAAACGGCTCCAATGCGTCCATACTGTCAGAGGTCTGAATCACCGTTCCCCAATTCCTCCTATGGCTGCGGGCAGTCCAAGGTCACTTCACCAACTCGACCTCACCGGGCTTCCAAGCCTTGTCGAACCACGGCTGGAGCGGGCCGTAGAGACGCAGGACGGTGTTCCAGCCTTTGCCGGGCACGGTCTGCACCCAGTTCGACTCGTGTCCCGCCGGTGCGGCCGGGCCAAACCAGATGTCAACCGACGTGTCGGGGTTGATGACGATGCCTTTGGACTGGCTGCCGAGGCTGGGGAATTGCGCGTCGGTCTGGAGCATCGAGCGCGTCTGATTGTCGTAGACGACGAACGACCAGAAGTTCTTCGCCGGGATATTGGGCGGCAGATGAACTTTGTAGGTTTTGCTGCCGTCGAGCGCTCTCCCTTGGGAATCGACGAACGCGACGGCATACTGCGAGCCGACGCCCACCATCTTCGCGGCCATGGCCGGCGTGACACCGGTGGCGTAGTAGAAGAAGAACGTGCGGGCATCGAGGTTACGCACGCCCGGCTGCGAGAGGAATTCGTGGTTGCCGCCAGGGAATGCCGTGCTCCAGGCGCTGTTCGGGAAGAGGGGCGTTTGCTTGAGGCGACTCCGGAAGACTGTGGCCCGCGCGGTGGCGTTGCCCACGGCCGCAGCCTCGGTGAGGATCTTCTTCATCCGCGCATCGGGGGCGAAGGGCTTGCCCTTCTCGATGCCGATGGCGGCCAACAGGCCGAGCGTTTCGGGGTTCAGCGCCGCAGCGGGTTCTTCCTGGACGATATGGTTGACCTCCTCGAAGAACGAGAAGTCGTTTGCATGGATCGTGTTGAACGCTTTGCCGGAGACGTTGACGAACTTCATCGGCGGCGGATTGTTCGCCTTGGCCAGCGGATAGACCTTGGCGAATGTCTTGGTGGATTCCACGGCCGGTTTGGGGTCGCCGTTCACCAGGAAGCCGCGCCAGAAGAAGCAACTGCCAAACGTGGCGGAGCGGAAGACGAAGCAGCCCTCCGGCACGTCGCCGGTGTAGCCGGGCGGCAGCAGCAGGAATTTCCCGCCCTTGCCGCGGTCCGGCCCGGCGTTGCCCACGTCGCCGACGTAATTGAACCAGTGATCGTCAATGAGCCCGAGAATGTTCGGCGGCGTCTCAATGACCAGCGGACCGTCCTTCAAGTCCAGCCACATCATGCTATAGACGGTTTCCGAGTTCGGCGTGAGGAACAGCGACTTCGAATCCATCAGCGTTTCTGTGATGAACACGGTCTGGTTGTCCGCGCCCAGGCTGTGCAGGCCCTCGCGTATGGCATAGACCGACGCACCCGGCATGGCGGTGAGGAACGCCTGCACGCCGCGCGAGAAGTCGAGGTTGTCATAGACTTTCTCGACAGTGGCGTCGTCCGGGAAGCCGTCGAAGAACGTGAGCGTGCCCAGCCGGGTCTCGACGGCATCCGGCGTGGTGACTTGCGGCGGAATGTCTGTCGTCATCTTCATCTTGATTTTCATCTCTGATCCGTATCGCTTTCTCGTGACATCTCCCATCAGTTCGCGGCCTGCAGCTTCGGCGCCGTCCACTTGCCTTGCAAGGCTTCGGCTTTGGGCCAGTAAAGACGCAGGGCACACCAGAACCTGAACTACCCTCTGAGCCTGTAGCTATGTAAGCTTGGGCTAGCCTCCTCGTGCTTCTTCCTGCGGGAATTGCTTTTCAACGCTTGCTTTTCACGCATAGCTACCATATGGTATGTACAGGTGGC
>JAAYZO010000326.1 GCA_012514865.1 Lentisphaerota bacterium
TGGAAATCGCCGTCAGCGGTGGTGGCCCTTCTCGCCGCCGTGGCCCAGGGCCGCGGCAATCTGCTGCTGAATATCGGCCCCCGCGGCGACGGCTCGATACCCGAGCCGTCGATCGCCATCATCGAGGCCGTGGGGCGCTGGCTGCAGACCCACGCCGAGGCCATCGTCGAGACGGACCTCTTCACCTACGGCCTCCGGGACCGCACCGGCCACCAGGGAGAGTGGATGGGCAGCGGGGCGCTCACCCGAAAGGGTCGCTCGCTGTACTACCTCATCCGGCACTGGCCTGGGCCTGAGGTCGTCGTGGCCGGGCTGAACACCCGCGTTGAGGACGTGGTGCTCCTGCGCCAGGGCGGGGCCGCGCCGTGCCGCTTTACGCAGGACGATGACCGGGTCACCGTCACGGGCCTGCCGGTCTCGCCGCCCGATCCGGTGTGTACGGTCCTGCGGTTCGACTGCCGCGAGGTCCCGGAGATCCGCCTCGGCGGCGGCATGCGCATCCCCGGCGTGCCTCATCCGCCCTACGATCCATGCCCATCGGATATCGTGCAGTGATAGGAGTCGGTGGGGGGCGCGACGCAAGTCAGTTCGCGCACCCGTACAGCACGAACGGAGGGACGATGAGCACCATGTTCCGACTGTTGCGAGACCAGGATGTCGAGGTTCTGAGCCGGGGCGTGCTTCAGGTGCTGGAGCGCGTCGGCTTCCATGTCGACAACCGCGAGATCCTGCAGGCGCTGCGGAGCGCCGGGGCGGTAGTGGACGTCGACCGGCAGTGCGCCCGCTTCCCGCGCGCCATGACGGCGGCCTTCGTCGACGCGGTCCGCGCCGAAGATAAACGCGAGTGGTCGAGACGCATCGCCGCGATGGGCGAGAATGCCAAGACCGCCCTCTCGGGCTGGGTACCCTACGAGACGGACGCGGAACTGCGGGCGCCCTACCTCCCGCATCTCTTTCATCAGCTCGCGACGTTCTACCACGACGACGCCACGCAGGCGCGCCGCAAGGGCAACCGCGAGGACTTCATCCGCCTGATCCGCTTCGGCGACATGCTGCATCCAGAGGATGGCAGCGGGCACTCGCTGAACCTCACCGAGGCGCCGGCCCTCCTGGAGCCCCTCGAGGCCGCCCTGTGTGAACTGGAGTACTCGCACCGTCCGCGCGGGGTCTATGTCCACGACGTGCGGCAGATCGAGTACCTGCAGGAGATGCAGGCGATCTTCGGGATCGCCGACCCGACCTGGCCGTGGCTGGCCAACATCTGCCCGAACTCGCCGCTGAAGCTGGACAAGGTCGTCGCCGAGCGCTTCCTCTTCATGGTTCGGAGCGGCCTCTATCCGGCGAAGCTCGCCGCCATGCCGGTCGGCGGGGTGAACATGCCCATCACCGCGGGCGGCGGGGCGGTCATCGTGGCCGCCGAGTTCCTGGCGCTGTGGATGGCGGCCCGCGCCATCGCGCCGTCGGTGCCGCTGACCGGCCTGGTCGTCAGCGGCACCATGGACATGCACGGCGGGCAGGTCTCGTTTGGTGCCATGGACGCGTTGCGCAGCCGCATCGCCTGCGCCGAGTTCCTTCGCGCCTGGACCGGCATCGCGGTGAGCCCCTCGATCGGCGACTGGTCGCCGGCGTGCCGGACCGGCCTCTTTGCGGCCCTCGAGAAGGCCCACATCGCGCTGACCGTGGCGGCCTTCACGGGACACCACCCCGAGATCGGCCTGGGCCACCTCGATTCCGGCCTGGCCATCAGCCCGGTGCAGCTCCTGATCGACCGCGAGGTCACCGCCGGCCTGCGCTTCCTCGAACACCGTCCCATCGACGCGGACAGCCTCGGCCTGGAGTGCATCGAGAGCATCGGCTTCGGCTTCGATCGCAACTACCTCGATGACGACCACACCCTCGCGCGACTGCACCAGGAGTCCTGGATGCCGGAGTTCTACGCCCGCAACGGCTGGACGCCGGAAGACGACCAGGCCGTGAAGGAGCGCGCCCTGGCCAGGGTCAACGACCTCGTGGCCGCGCACCGTAAGCCCGAAGGCCGCGAGGACCAGCTCGCCGCCGCCAGGACCGTGCTCGAGCGCGCCCGCCGCGACCTGCTGCGCTGACACTCGGCGGCAGCCGCAGAGGCGCGCTCACGAAGGAGCGCGCGTCGTTCCGTGATGGCGAGAGGCAGTCAGAAACCCAACAGGAGGTGCGCCATGGCCACATTCCGTGATGCAGGCTGGGTCTGGGAGGGGCACGGCTTTGACCCGGGGCTGGAGCCGTCGATCTTTGGGGTCGGCGAAGCGGCGGCCTACTTCGGGCTCGACCGCGTCAACTTCATGTTCCACCGCAACAACCACGTCAACCTCAGCAAGCTCAGGCACCTCGGGGCGGTCGTGCCGGAGATCTCGAAGTGGAAGTGGGTCGAGGTCGAGCCGGTCCAAGGCAAGCACGGGTGGGGCTACGCGAACTGGCGTGACAGCAATCCGGAGACGGTGCGCGAGGAGGCCGCGGGCCTGAGCCGCGTGTCGCTGGACTTCCCCAATGTCACCGGCGCGATCATTGACGACACCAGCGGCATCTTCACCTACGACGCCTACCACGCCGGCCGGCCGCAGCAGATCCGCGAGGCACTGCACAGCGCCAACCCGAAGCTCAAGCTCTGGCTGGTCGTCTACACGCACGAACTCGGCATGGAGCAGTGGCGGCCCTTCCTGCCGTTTATGGACATCGTCAACCTCTGGGTCTGGAAGTTCCAGGACCTGCCGCGGCTCGAGGAGTACGTGGCCCGCTGCGCCGAGGTCTTCCCCGGCAAGGAGATCATCGTCGGCATCTACCTCCGCGACTACCCGGCGCGGACCGGCGTGCCCCTCGACCTGCTGCGCGGGCAGTGCGAGACCGTGCTGCGGCTCTGGGAGCAGGGCCGCATCGCCGGCTGCAACATCTTGGCCGGCTGCCTGATCGACATGCACCCGCCACAGGCCGAGTTCATCCGCGGCTTCATCGAGAAGTACTCGTGACGGATATAGCCTGATCAATTCACGAAGGGGCCTGGCGGCCGTCTTCGCTCCA
>JAAYZO010000327.1 GCA_012514865.1 Lentisphaerota bacterium
CCAGCACCGTCTGGCTGTCGAGTCCGGTGCCGGTCCCATGCGAGTGAGAGGCGCGATGAACTCACGCGAGCGCATTCTGGGAGCGTTGCGGCAGGAGGAGCCGGACGCCATCCCGTGCAGCATCTACCTCAACCCGAACCTCACCGTTCCCGGTTACCGGCTTGGTGACGGGGCGGAAAGGCTGCGGCTGCAGTTGGACCTCGGAACCGACCCGGTGATCGATGTCGGTGTGTCGGCGCCGACGCCGCCCGCGGTCGCGACCCGGACGTGGGTCGAGCCGGGGCTTGCGGGGGATCACCCGGTGCTCTTCAAGGAGTACGCCACGCCGGCCGGCACCCTGCGTATGGGCGTGCGGCAGACGCCCGAGTGGCCGCACGGCATGGACATCGTCTGGGACGACCACTCTGCCGGTCACATCGTCGAGCCGCTCATCAAGACGCCGGACGACGTCGATGCCTTCGAGGTCCTCTGGCAGCCCCCGACCGAGTCGGACCTGGACCGGTCGCGGGCTGGGAATGACGCGGCGCTGGCGGTCGCGCGTGCCCATGGCCTGGCGGTGCGGGGATTTGCCGGGAATGGCCTGGCCACGCTGATGTTCGTCATGGGTGCAGAGCATCTGGTGCTGTTCGCCATGGACCACCCGGAGGCGTTCCGGCGTCTGGCGCAGATCGACAGCCGCGCCAACCTGGCGCGTATCCGCCTGTGCGCCCAGGCCGGCGCCGATATGGTCAAGCGCTTCGGCGGATACGAGCAGACGAACTTCTTCTCGCCGGCCATCTTCCGCGAGGTGGTCCTGCCGCTGCTTCGCCAGGAAGTCGCCGCCGCACACGAGGCGGGCGTCCTGATCTACTACCGGGTCGTGACCGGCATGGAGCCGCTTCTGGCGGACATCGCCTCAGCGGGTTTCGACTGCATCGAGGGCGGCGAGCCCTGCCTGAGCCGCTGCACCCTCGAGATGTGGCGCGACGCCTTTGCCGGCAAGGCGTCGTCCTGGACCGGCGTCAGCTCGCCGGTTCTGCTCGGCGGCCGCGACCCGGAGGCCGTGCGCCGCGAGGTCCGCCGATGCGTCGAGGTGTTCGGCCGGCGCGGCTTCATCCTTGGGGTCACCAACAGCATCCGCAGCCACTTCCCGTGGGCGAACACGCTGGCGATGATCGAGACATGGAAGGCCCTGCGATGAGTGACGTGGTCAGGCCGGCCGCGAAGGCCTCGCCATGAGCCGCCCTCCTGACGACGTCAGCGCGGCGGTGGCGGCGGCCATGCCGGGCGGCTGCGGCGAGTGCTTCCGCGCCGGCTGGGCCGAGGCTCAGGCCGCGCGGCCGTCGGGCGAACTGGCCTTCCTGGAGCCCGCCACGCTGTGCCGGTACGGCTCGCAGTCGGCGGTCAGTCCCGACCTCGTCGAGGACCTCCTCGCGGCGGCCGCCTGCGTGCGGGCCAACCCCGGCCTCAGCGCTCTGGCGTGGTATTGCCACCACCGCCTCTTCGGTGCCGATGCGCCGGACGCGCCGGTCTCATCCTGGCCGGTGCCCGCGGCGGCCATGGGCCGGCACGCCGGGCTCTTCTACGCCATCGTGCTGCTCTCCGGCACCCCGCAGCGGCAGGCCATCCACCGCCGGCTGGGGATCCCGGACGAGGTCGTCCGCGACTCCGTCGCCGACCTCGAGGTCTGCATCCGCACCGAGCCGGTGAAGGAACTCGGCGGCCGTTTCGGCATCTCCGGCGCCATCCTGGGCTGGCTGCTGCTGACCTGGCGGGGCCGTCTCTACCGCCTCGGCCGGCTGCAGTTCCTGCCCGGCCGCTTCCACGGCCGCCTGCGCGCCTTCCGCCACCGCACGACGGGCGCCGTGGTGGCCCTCGCCGAGGACGGCGGCCGCTTCCGCCAGGATGGTCAGGTCGACGGCGCCGGAGGTCTGAGCGACCCCGCCGGCGCCTGGACGGCCCGCCTGGCGGAGTCCGCCGGGCAGGTCACCGGCTGCCCGATCTCGCCGCGCGGCTGGGCGATGGCGCACCGGGTGCGGCTCTCGAAGGCCGCCTGGGCGCCGGTGCTGGCGCCGGGGGACACGGTCCTCGGCATCCACATGGCCGCCGGGGCGCCGCTGACTCCGGAGGCCTGCCGTGAGTCGGTCAGCCAGGCCCTGGAGTTCTTCCCGAGGTACTTCCCGGAGGTGGGTTTCCGCGGCTTCGACTGCCTCTCGTGGCTGCTCGATCCGCAGTTCCCGCGACTGCTCGAGCCGACCTCGAACCTGGTGCGTTTCCAGGAGGAGGTCTACGTGTTCCCCTGTCCCGGTGGCGACGGCGCGATGCCCTGGCAGGTGTGCCCGCAGCCCGACCCGGCCACGGGCCGGGCACCGCCGCCGACCCGGATGCAGCGGGCCTTCCAGGCGCATCTCGCGGCCGGGGGGCGCTTCCTGGACGGCGGGTGTTTCCTGCTTCGTGAGGACGCCGCCCGCTGGGGCAGCCGGGTGTACCTGTCGCAGCCCGCGCCCTGGCGGTGGTGGGCCGAGCGCGCCCTGCGGCCGGCCGCGGTGTGCGGCGGCCGAATGTCGGGCAGTGGCGGCGCGGCGAGGTGCTGATGGGGTAGAGTCGTAGGAGAGATCGCGGTGTGGCGCGTATGGCCTTGTTGCAGACTTTCAGCCTGGAATGCGGAACGGTGGACAACCCAGGGCGTTGCCCTGGGCTGATGAATGATGCCCTTTCAGGGCGCCGGAGCGACGGCCCGCGAGGAGGCTCCAGATAGAACACGGCGAAAGATCGCTCTTAGCGCGTCCGGGAGATGCTATGCTGGACTGTCAAGGGAACCCGCGTTAGCCTGAGGTTCTGTCGCGGAACATCAGTCTGCCAACACGAGGAGACCCTGAGATGACAGCCCAGCACAGCAATCCGGTACTGTACATGGCCATGGAGTTGAGCAACAGGACATGGAAGCTGCGGTTCGGGAACG
>JAAYZO010000328.1 GCA_012514865.1 Lentisphaerota bacterium
CCTCCAGGGTGCATGGCGTGCAATCCGCGTTTCCGGGGGTCGGGCTGCGCGCGACCCCCGGCTACGATCTGGCACCCCTCCAGGGTGACCGAGTGAGCGCCGCCGCGATCTTCAAACAGCCCTGGCCTCTATGCTGAGGCTGCCGCGCATCGAGCACCCGGGTGCCTTCCGATCTGGGGCGTCGCGCGTAAAGAACAGGCGGCCAGTCCGGCGCGAGTTCGCCGGCGACGCGCTCGCTCCGGACCGCCTGCTCCACGGCGCCTTGTGGGTTCGGACTCTGGCCGAGGCTACTTGTCGTGGATCACGATACTGCCGCCGCCGAGCGCAGTCGCGGCGGGGCTGTCATCATCGGCCCCCATCTGGTTGTCATAGACCACCTCGCCGGTGGTCTCATCCCAGATCTTGATGCGGAACCGATCGACACCGCCGCCGCCGCTGCGCTGGCCATCTGTGGCCGTCAGCATGAAACCGAAGCCGGCGCTGCCGTTGATGGTCCCCGTCCCTTTGTACTTCGAGTGAGGTCCAGCCACCACGAGCCAGGCGTAGGCAGTGCTGTGGAAACTCAGGCCGGCGAGCGCGAAGTCGAACTGGGTCTGCCCGCTGGGGATCTGCTGGCCCTTCGTGTACTTGGCGACGAAGCCGAAGGTCGCCTTGCCGGTGAGCGTGAGGTCGGGAGCAAACGCTCCTTCCGGCGAGATAATCCAGCCGCCGCCGGTCACGAAGCCGCCTTCGGCATCGTAGATGACCACATAGCGGAAGTCGTCATCGGCACCGGTATCGCCATCGTCGAGGACGTCCAATGTGACCGTGTAGACCCCTGGCGTCTGGTAGACGTGTTCCCCGGTCACCAGGTACTGCCCATCGTCCTGCGGCCGGACGGTTCCCGTGGAGGTCTCGCCGTCGCCCCAGCTCCACATGGCGGTGTGGTCGTCCAGCATGCCCGGATCGACGAAGGTGGCGCTGGTCTCGACCAGCAGACCCGCAGCAAGCGGCTCGACAGGTGCCTGGAGGCTCCCGATCACAGGGGTCACGTTGGCGACGTCCACCACGATGACGTCACTGCCGCTGCCACCATCGTCGTCGGCGACGGTCACGGTGACCGTGTAGAGGCCTTGGTTGAGGTAGGTGTGCCCCAACAGGAAGGCGCCGCCGTCGAGCGCCAAGTCCTGAACTCCGGAGCCATCGCCATAGTCCACGGTTGCACTCCAGGTATCGTTGACGCCAGGATCGGTGAAGGAACCCGACGTCACGAAGGCGTCTCCCTCGTTGATGGCGCCGCAGGAGCCCGCGGTCACGCTGGGCGCTGCATTGAGCACGACCACGGCAGTCGTGGCGCTGCCGCTGTCACCATCGCTGTCGGTGACCGTCACCGTGACCGCATAGGTTCCCTGGTCGAGGTAGATGTGCTCAAGCACAAAGCCGGAGCCGTCGAGTTCGAGCGCCCGGCTGCCGGAGCCGTCCCCGTAGTCCACCGTGGCGCTCCATGTGTCGGTACCGGGATCGGCAAACGACCCGGAGCCGACGAAGGCGTCACCCTCGCTGAGCGTGCCGCCACCGCCAAGGGTCACGCTGGGAGCCACGTTGGCGACCATGACCGACGCGCTGGCCGTGGTGCTGAGCCCGGCGGCATCGTGGACCTGGATGCCGACAGTGAATGTGCCGCTGGCCGCGTAGCGGTGCGTTGCCGCGAAGGCGCCCGGGCCCGCCGCGAAACTCTCGGCGGCGCTGCCGTCGCCCCAGGTGACAATGACGGCCAGGCTGTGGTCGTCCACATCCCCCAGGGTGGCCGTCAGCGTAGTCTCTCTGCCCTCAGCCACGGCAGGAACCCAGAGTCCAATCACCTCCGGCGCGTCATTGACCGGCGTCACCGTCAGCGTGACCGCCGCGGCCGTGGACGGGGCGGTGCCGTCATGGGCCTGGAAGGTGACCTGGTCGCTGCCAAAGTAGTCCGGGTCGGGCGTGTAGATCAGGTTCGGTGCGCTGCCGCTGAGGGTGCCGTGGGCCGGGCCGGCCACGATCTCGTAGGTCAGCGGGTCGTCGTCCACATCCCAGGCCGTGAGGACGACGGTCGCCACGCCGTCCTCCGGCAGGGTGATGCTCTGCGCTACGGCCACGGGCGGGGCGTCGCGCAGTTCGTAGGCACCCATGTCGACCGTGCCACCGACAGGCACGATGCGCGAGAGGCCGTCGGCGTCGGTGGCCCCCGCCGCGACGTATTCGTTGCTGCCGGCATTCACACAGGGCGAGACGTTGGTCAGGCGCCAGTTGCCGGCCGCGGAGTCCGCAAACAGCGGGTCCTGTGCAAGGTTGCCGTCGCTGCCGATGGGATCGGGTGTCACGGGCGCACCTTCGAACCTGATGTTGAAGTTGGTGTTCCCATAGACATTGCAGTGGCTGAAGGAGAGGCTGGCGGCTCCGCCCCAACCGCTGCGCCAGAGGCCAGAACTGTTGAACGCAACGACCGAGTTCTGGAGAATCGCCTCGCCACTGTAGACAAAGACTGCCCCGCCGCTGGCAAAAGCCGTCGGTGCGTTGCGGTTGTTGACGAGAGTGCAGTTGACCAGGGTCGTGGCTGAATCGATGCCTCCCGTGAAGACGGCGGCGCCGTACTCGTCGGCATAGTTGCCGCTCAGCACACACTCGGACAGCCCAACCGTGCAACGGCTGTTGACGTGGACGGC
>JAAYZO010000329.1 GCA_012514865.1 Lentisphaerota bacterium
CACATGGCATGGTTCACGAGGTGTCTTGGTGTGCTGGCTGTCTCGGGGCTGTCTGGCTCGGCGCTGGTGGCGCAGGAGGCCGCACCGGCCGCCGCGCCGGCACCGGCGGCTGCCGCCGCTGAGGCGGCCGCTCCGGTCGACGCTAAGGACGTCGCTGACAAGCTCCTGCCGCTGACGGACATGGAGACGGCCTTCAAGAAGGCCTGGGCGACGCAGCAGGCCCTGGCCCGCCAGGTGGTCGATCTCGACCAGCAGTTGAAGCAGGCCACCGACGACGAGGTCAAGAAGGACATCCGCAAGAAGCTCGGCGAGTCCCGCAAGAACCTCCAGACCATGAGCGTCGCCATGGAGGTCATCTTCGGCGTCGGCCGCGCCCGCATCTACGAGTATGACGAGGTCAAGAACACCATCTTCCTGCGCGTTGGCACCGCCGAGGAGGTCTTCGTGCGCGCCATCCGCGCCCGCGATGCCTACGGCAAGGTCGCTGCCGAACAGAAGGCCGCCTTCGACAAGGAGGAGGACGCCGAGAAGAAGAAGGAACTCGAGGCCACCGCGACCGAGGCCACGCGGCGCTACCAGATCGTCGCCGCCGCCCTGCAGCAGGTCTACGGCGTCACCCCCAAGCGCGCCTACTCCTACAACCCCAAGAACTCCACCCTGTACCTGAAGGTCTCCGACAACGAGCTGGAGAACCTCAAGGAACAGCTCGCCAAGCTCCAGGAAGCGCGCAAGGCCGGCGCCAAGCCCGCCGACGCCGCCCCCGCCGAGAAGCCCGCCGAGACGGCCCCGGCCGCCAAGGAGTGATCGGTCTCGCGCGCCCCGCCCCCGGGGCGCGCTCTCGGTACCGCCACGGGCGACGGTCGCAAGGCCGTCGCCCGTCGCCGTCTCCGGACCCCGCGGGACCGCCACTGCAGCGCGACCACCGGCGCAGCAGGTAGGTCCGCGGCGCCGTCTGTGGACCTCCCGGGCGCCAGCAGCGCCCGGGGGAGCGCCACTCGGCTCGTGGCGCCCACCTCCGCCCCGCCGGCGCGCAGCAGGTAGGTCCGCGGCGCCGTCTGTGGACCTCCCGGGCGCCAGTAGCGCCCGGGGGAGCGCCACTCGGCTCGTGGCGCCCACCGCCGCCCCGCCGGCGCGCAGACTCCGAAAGAGCCCGACCTCTGCCGTCGCGGCGCTTGACAGGCCTGCGGGAGGGCCTTATCCTACGCCCCATGAATGGAACTGACCGGTCAGTTCTGGGAACGGCCGGCCGTGGCGACACGGCTCTGGCCGGTTCGGTGTGTCTCGGCACGGAGCTGTCGCGTCGGCGTTGCCGGGGTCAGGGCGATGCTCGTCGGGACTGTCCAGCCGGCCTGATTCCGGCGCTGGCCCTGGCCCTGTTTGTAGCGGTCGGGTGTCGGTCGCCGTCGGGCTGGCGTCGGCAGGCCGACGAGGCGGCCGCGGGCATCCTTCGTTCGACGCAGGAGCGGGCTCTGGGCCGGACCGAGCCGATCACGGTCGACAGCCCGGCGGACAGCCTGCGACGCCGGCTGCTTCTGGACCAGTCGCTGCCGCATGCCAGTCCGGCCAGCCAGTCGTTGCGAGACTGCCCGGACACGGCGTTCTGGAGCCAGTCGCGGCACCTGCCGCCGCCGCCGGATGGCGCCTCGGTGGTGTCGTCGGTGTCGGGGCCGCTGCGCCTGACGCTGCTCGAGGCGCTTCAGGTGGCGGCGCGCAACAGCCGCGAGTTCCAGGATGCGAAGGATCGCCTCTTCCGCACGGCTCTGGCTCTCGATCTGGAGGCCGACGACTTCCGCAACACCTTCGCCGGCGTGCTTTCCGGGCGTCTGCAGAGCGACCCGCTCGGTTCCGACCGGCGTTACGGCAGCAGCACCCATGGCGATCTCTCGGGCTCGCGGCGCTTCCGCAATGGCACCGAGCTGTCAGCGGCCATTGCGGTGGATCTGGCGCGGGTGCTGTCGCAGGAAGGCGCCTCGGCGCTCGGACTGCTGGGCGACGCCAGCATCTCGGTGCCGCTGCTGCGCGGTTCGGGTGCGGCGATTGTCGGTGAACCCCTGCGCCAGGCCGAGCGCGACATGCTCTACGCGGTCTACGACTTCGAGCAGTACAAGCGCGAGTTCGCGGTGCGCATCGCCAGCGACTACCTCGGCGTGCTGCTGACCCTGCGCCGGGTCGAGAATGCCGAGGAGAACTACCGCCGCAAGATCACCTCGACGCGCCGCATGCGCCGCCTGGCCGACTCGGGCCGTCAGCAGGAGTACCAGTTCGACCAGTCGGTCCAGGACGAGCTGCGGGCCCGCGAGGGCTGGGTGCAGGCGCAATCCACCTACCAGACCAACCTGGATCGCTTCAAGGTCACCCTGGGCCTGCCGCCGGATGCCTCTGTCGAACTCAGCGAGGCCGATCTAGATGCCTTGCGCCAGGAGGCCGAGGGCCTGTCGCAGGGCGCGGAAGTGGCCGACTACAGCAGCGGCGTCCCGCCGGCCGACGCGCCGGTGACGCTGCAGCCGCCGACCCGGGAGCATGCCGGCCCGTGGGAACTCGACGAAGCGCGTGCCATCGCCCTGGGGCTTGAGCACCGCCCCGACCTCCGCGTCGCGCAGGGCCGTGTCGAGGATGCCCAGCGTGCCGTCATGGTGGCGGCTGATGCGTTGCGGGCGGAGCTGACCCTCCTGGGCACGGCCCGCATCGGCGAGAGCCGCAGCATCGCCTCGGCGGCCCAGGCCGACGCCGCCTGGCGGACGGCCGAGGCGTCCTACGCGGCCCTCCTGACCCTGGACCTGCCCATCGAGCGCACCCGTGAGCGCAATCAGTACCGCAACAGCCTCATCGCTCTGGAGCAGTCGGTGCGCTCCTACCAGGCGGCCGAGGACACCGTCAAGCTGGACGTGCGGCAGCGCCTGCGGGCGCTGCTTCTGGCCCGCGAGGGCGTGGTCATTCAGGCCCAGGCCGTGCGCCTGGCCGAACGGCGCGTGCGCAGCACGGACCTCTTTCTGCAGGCCGGCCGGATGGCGGTGCGCGACGTCCTCGAGGCCCAGGACGACCTGCTGGCGGCGCAGAACAGCCTGAGTTCGGCGGTGGTGTCGTACCGCGAGGCGGAGTGGGAACTGCAGCGTGACCTCGGCCTGCTCGAGGTGGGCGTCGACGGTCTCTGGAAAGAAGTCCGACCGGAAAGGAGCGAGTGATGGCAGTGTCGACCTCAGGAGGCATGGGCCGTCGGGCGCTATGGCTGCTGCTGATGCTCGCGGTTGTTGCGGTTGGCGTGTGGCTGTACCGCCAGCGCGCCGCGGCGGCGCGCAACAAGGCGCCGACCGAGCTGACGGCTCCCGTGGTCGAGGGGCCGCTGGTGATCAGCGTCACCGAGTCGGGAACCATCAAGCCGCGCGAGACCACGGTGATCATCAGCCAGCTCGAGGGCACCAGTACCATCCTCTATCTCATCCCCGAAGGCCGCCGCGTCAAGGAGGGCGACCTCCTGGTGGAGCTGGACGCATCGCGCCTGATCGACCAGCGCGTCGACCAGGAGATCAGCGTGCGCAACGCCGAGGCGTCGTTCATTCGTTCCCGCGAGAACCTCGAGGTGGTGCGCAACCAGGCCAAGGCCGACCTGGAGAAGGCCGAGCTGACCCTGCGCTTTGCCCAGGAGGACCTCAAGAACTACCAGGATGGCGAGTACCCCAACAAGCGCCGGGCAATGCAGGTCCGCATCGCGATTGCCGAGGAGAAGGTCCTGCGTGCCGCCGATACCCTGAAGTGGTCGCAGCAGCTCTTTGACGAGAAGTACCTCTCGGCCACCGAGCTCAAGGCCGACGAACTGGCGGCGACGCAGACGGCCCTCGACCTGGAGCTGGCTCAGGGTGACCTGCGGTTGCTCGAGGAGCACACGTACAAGCGCGAGATCGACCAGTTGACCAGCGACATGGCGCAGGCCGAGATGGCCTTGGAGCGGGTTCGCCGCAAGACGGCCGCCGATGTCGTCCAGGCCGAGGCTGACCTCGCGGCCCGCGATGCCGAGTTCACCCGCCAGAAGGGCAAGCTGCAGAAGATCGGCGAGCAGATCGGCAAGGCGCGCATCACCGCGCCGACCGGCGGCTCGGTCATCTATGCCACCAGCGCGCAGTTCAGTTGGCGCGGTAATGTCGATCCCCTCGCCGAGGGCCAGCAGGTGCGCGAACGCCAGGAACTCATCCACCTGCCCCTGGCGGATACCTTCATGGCCGTGGTCAAGATCCACGAGTCGAGCCTGAAGAAGATCGAGGTCGGCATGCCGGTGCGGCTGACCGTTGACGCGGTGCCGGGACGCGAGTTCGCCGGCACGGTCTCGCGCATCGCGCCGCTGCCGGACCAGCAGAGCGCCTTCATGAACCCCGATCTGAAGGTCTTCAGCACCGAGATCATGATTGAGGGCGGTGGCGAGGTGCTGCGCACCGGTATGACCTGCTCGGCCGAGATTGTCGTGGCGCGCCATGATCGCGCCCTCTCGGTGCCGGTGCAGTCGGTGGTCCGCGTCAATGGCCGTCCGACGGCGTATGTCATCGAGGCCGGCGAGGCGCGGCCGCGTGACATCGAGATCGGCATGGATAACAACCGCATGGTGCACGTGCTCGCCGGGCTGAAGGCTGGCGACCGCGTCCTGCTGACGCCGCCGCTGGGCAGCTCCTCGACCGGCGACGCCCCGGCGCCTGCCGGCAATGGCACCCCGGCCGCCCCGGCCGCGACCCCCGCCGGCAACGGCGCTCCGGCCGCCCCGGCGGCAGCGCCCGCCGGCAACGGCAACGGCGCTCCGGCCGCCCCGGCGGCAGCGCCCGGCGGCAACGGCGCTCCGGCCGCTGTGGCGGCGCCGCCGGGCGAGGGCGCCCCCGGCGCCGAACGCGGGCCGGGTCGTCGCGAGGGCGCGCCGTCGCCCGAAGAGATGCAGCGGATGCGTCAGCGCTTCGAGGCGATGAGCCCCGAGGAACGCGAGGCGGCCCGGCGGCAGTGGCAGGGGCGCCGGCAGCGCCCGGGTGGTGGGGCGCCGGGTGGCGCGGCCGGTGAGGCGCCGGCAGAACGCGGGGGACAACCCTGAGGGTCGGTTTTCGGGCGAGCGCATGGCAACTGTCAGCCAATCAGCCGTCGATGTGCGCGATCTGCGCCGGGTCTATCGCATGGGCTCCGAGGATGTCCATGCCCTGGCCGGGGTCAGCTTTGCGGTGCCGCGCGGGGGCTTCTGGGCCATCATGGGTCCCAGCGGCTCGGGCAAGAGCACGCTGCTGAACCTGCTGGGCTGCCTGGACCGCCCGAGCAGCGGCGCCTACTTCCTCGATGGCCAGGACGTCAGCCAGCTCGACGACACGCGTCTGAGCGACATGCGTCTGAAGTACCTCGGCTTCATCTTCCAGAGCTTCAACCTCCTGCCGCAGCTCACGGTTGAGGAGAACATCGCCTTGCCGCTCTACTACCTCGGCTGGGACCCGCACGAGAGTGCCCGGCGGGCCCGGGAGCTGGCCGGCCTGGTCGGCCTGCAGAGCCGCCTGCGGCATCGCCCGCGCGAGCTCTCCGGGGGGCAGCAGCAGCGCGTCGCGATCGCCCGGTCGCTGGCCAACGACCCCGTGTTCCTGCTCGCCGACGAGCCCACCGGCAATCTCGACTCCCACACTGGCGAGGAGATCATGAGGCTGCTGACGGAGCTGAACGAGCAGGGCAAGACCATCATCATGGTTACCCACGAGCCGGACATCGCCGCCCACGCGACGCATCGTCTGTTCATGCGCGATGGCCTGGTCGAGCGCACGGAGGGCGGGCAATGAAGCGCCTCCGCCTGTTCCGCGACATCCAACTGGGGATCAAGAACCTGTTGCTGCACAAGCTGCGGTCGTTGCTGACCATGCTCGGCGTGGTCTTCGGCGTCGGCAGCGTGATCGCCATGCTCGCCGTCGGCGAGGGCGCCAGCAAGGAGGCTCTCGAACAGATCCGGCGGCTCGGAAGTCACAACGTGATCGTCTCGGCCATGAAGCCAAGCGAAGAGCAGAGCGCCGCCAATACCCGCGTCCGCATGAGCCTCTACGG
>JAAYZO010000330.1 GCA_012514865.1 Lentisphaerota bacterium
CCTTCTGGCCCTGCCGTCAAAGCCTGATCAATGGAGCGAAGGAGGCCGTCAGGCCCCTTCGTGAATTGATCAGGCTAGTCTTTTCACCTCCGACGCGTCACTAATCCTCGACTTCTTCGCCGGTTCGGCGACGGCAGCGCATGCGGTGCTGAAGCTGAACCGGGCGGACGGGGGCAGTCGGCGTTTCGTCATGGTGCAGTTGCCCGAACCCTTGGCGAAGCCGGTCGTGCTTGCGGGTGGCGGCGAGCTGCGCACGATTGCCGACATCGGCAAGGAACGCATACGGCGGGTGGTGGCCGGGCTGAGAGACGCCCGCAAAGACGAGCTTGGCCTGCCGGACCGCGATACCCCCGAGGACCTCGGCTTCCGGGTCTACCGGCTGGCCGAGTCGAACCTGCGGCCGTGGGCGGTCCACGATGCCGCGGCGGCTGTTCCGCCCTCTGGCGACCGCGATGCCGCTCCGAGCACCGCGTCGGAGGGTGCCGCCGCAATCGCCGCTGCCGACGGTCTGCCGGTGCAGTTGGCCCTCTTCACCGACCCCCTTAAGGACGGCTGGACGCCGGAGTCGGTCATCACCGAAATCGCCCTGCGCGAGGGCTACAGCCTCAGCTTCAGTGCCGTGCCCGTCGCCGGTCTGGCTGACGGCGTCACCGTGTATCGCGTCCACGACCCGGCCCGCGACCAGCGTTTCTTCATCTGCCTCGACGACCGTGTCACCCTGACGGCCCTCGCGGGTCTCACCTTGGAGAAGGCCGACCTCTTTGTCTGCCGTGACAGCGCCCTCGACGACGACACCGCCGCCAACCTGGCCCTGCAGTGCCGCGTGAAGGTGATCTGAGGAGACCCCCGATGCGGGTCGGTTGACGGCAACCCGAGCAAACCGTATGCTAACCACTGTGTGATAGGACTGTTGCAGAGCGCCACCCATGAACACTCTAGACTGGCAGAGGACATCGCTTGTTCTGGTGGGTGACTTCAACCCGAAGATCTACCATCCCGCCTGGTTTGCGGCGCAAGAGCTGATCTCCAGTAGCGAGGCGGAAGCCGCCACGGTGGAAGTCCTCAACCACGACGTCTGCATCATCAAGACGGCATGGCTGCGCCTCGAGGTGTTCCGCGAGCGGTTCCTCGCGATGCCCTTGGAGAATGGGCGAGACGAAGAGGTGAGGGACTTGGCGGTCGGGGCTTTCCGTATCCTCAAACACACCCCTGTACGCATGCTGGGCATCAACACCAGCGCGGGGTGGCACTTCCCCGACGAAGCGACCTGGCATGCCGTGGGCCACCAGTTGGTGCCTAAAGAGACCCTCTGGGATGCCGTGCTTGACTCGCCTGGGATGGAGGAGCTGGCCGTTGCGGGCAAGCGGACGGACGGCCATGAGGGCCGTGTCAGGGTTTCCCTGCGCCCGGTTTTTAAAGACGGGCGCTACGGGGTTGAGGTGCAGGTCAACGACCACTTCCAGGTAGACCAGCCGCAAGCGGTGGGGGGGCTGAGCGCGCCGTGGCGCTTCTGGGTTCGGCCTGGGACAGGTCACTGGCGCAGGCCGGCAAGGTATTTGCGAAACTCATGGAGCTTCCCAGGCGATGAACCGGGATCTGAACGAGACGACGGCAGTCCTGGCAGCGGGCTACGCACGGAGCGAGACCGCCTGGGGCCATGATGCCCTCAGCGAGGTCCACATATGGGCCGCCGCGCGCCGGGGCCTGGAGGCGAGGTACGGTGCCTATGGAGCCGGAGAATCCATAACCGGCTCACTGGATGAGCTCCTCCGGACGGCGCCCATGTCCGGCCCATGCACCCCTGATGCTCGGGGCTCCATCCAGGAATCCGGCCGCTTCGAGCTCTTGCAGAAGTGGGAGGGTGTCGTGCTCTCTGTCGAGTCAGAGAGCTTCTGGGTGCGCCTTCGCGACCTCACGGGCGACGCCAGCGAGGAAGAGGCGGAGTTTCCTACCCGCGAGCTTTCCAGGGAGGAACAGGAGTGGCTCCTGCCGGGGGCCTTCCTGTACTGGACCATCGGCTATGAGGACCGTAATGGGCAGCGGCGGCGGGTCTCGGCACTCAGATTCCGCAGAGTGGGAGGCGCACAGGCCGGCGACATCGCGGCTGCGAGAGGGGAGGCCCAGCGCCTTGCAGAGGCTTTCAACTGGCACTGAGCCGTGCACTCCGCCCGGCAACTCGGAGTACGAGGTCTCGCTGTTCGGCCCGGGGTACGGCGAGGGCGTCGTCATCCATCTTGGTTCAGGCCAGTGGGCGATGGTCGACTCCTGTGTTACGGGGCGTACCAAGGCTCCGGCCGGCCTCGCGTACCTGCAACGCCTCGGCGTCCGGCCCGAAGAAGCCATCAGACTCGTGGTCGCGACCCACTGGCACGACGACCACATGGCGGGGATATCCCAGATCCTGGCGGCGGCAACCAGAGCCCGGTTTGTGTGCTCCGACGCTCTCCGGTGCAAGGACCTGCTGACCTTGGTTGCGGTCAAGAGACGGTTGCCTGCCTCCGGCCTGGGGACGGGGGTAGATGAGATCAGAAACGTGTTTGACTGCCTCCGGCAGCGGGGCGCAAGTCCGGACCTCGCGCGGGAAGGGCAGTTGTTGTTGCGTGATCCGGTCAGGCTGTGGGCGCTGTCTCCCTCGAGCGAGATCTGCCTGAAGTTCCGAGAAGCGATTGCCGAGGAGCTTGGCCAGGCACGTTTCACTCACCGGGTCCCCGCTCCGCCTGGGCCTAACGAGGCGTCGGTCGTTCTTCTCATGGAGACGCCATCGCACCACGTCCTGCTTGGGGCCGACCTAGAGGTGGGAACGCATGGCAGTGGCTGGAACTGCGTCCTCGAGTCGACCGTCCGGCCTTCGACCAGAGCGGCCGTCTTC
>JAAYZO010000331.1 GCA_012514865.1 Lentisphaerota bacterium
GGGACGAGGGTCAGGTGGCGAGGGACGAGGGTCAGGTGGCGAGGGACGAGGGTCAGGTGGCGAGGGACGATGGGCGGCGGGAGGGAACGGGAGAGGGCGGCTGCTCGGCCGCGGATCCGGCGGCGATCCAGAGCTTCGCCAGCTCGGCCACCGAGGGGGCGGCCGGAGGCATTGAGGTGTTACTGCCCATGGCCGTCGACCTACACCTGCCGGGTCAACCCGGTGGCCTCCCGGTGCGCCCCGAACGCCTCAAGCGATCGCTGACTCATCGTTCACCTCGCCCCTCATCCCTCGTCCCGCCGCGCTCACCGGCAGGCTGAAGGTGAACGTCGCCCCGCCCTCCGGGTTGTTCGCCGCCCACAACGTTCCCCCGTGCGCCTCGACAATGCTCTTGGAAATCGGCAGGCCCACACCCATCCCCTTGGGCTTGGTCGTGTAGAACGGCTCGAACAGGCGCAGCATCGCGTCGGCCGGGATGCCATGGCCATTGTCGATCACACTGACCTCAACCGCGGTCGCCGTCCGCCTGACCCGCACCGTAACCCGGCCTTCCCGCGGCGGGCTGTCGCCCACGGCATCCATGGCGTTGAGCAGCAGATTCAGCAGGACCTGCTGCAGTTGCACGCGGTCACCCTGAACGGACGGCAGGGCCGGCCCCGTCTCCACCGCCAGCGCCACCCGGCGCCGGTCGGCGTCCGGGCGCGCGAGGACGATGACATCGCCTGCCAGTTGCCTGAGGTCAAGAGGCGTCGTCATCACGTCTCGTCGTCTCATCAGGTCGCGCACCCGCTCGATGACGGCACCGGCCCGCTGGTCGTCATGCCGGATGTCCTCCAGGATGGCACGCACTTCGTCGAGATCGAGCGACGGGGCCTGCAGGATCATCTCCGCGGCCTCGGCGTTGCGCAGGATGGCCCCGAGCGGCTGGCTCAGCTCGTGGGCCAGGGACGACGCCATCTGTCCCATCGAGGCGACTCGAGACACATGGGCAAGCTGGAGGCGCTGGACGCCCAGCTCCTGTTCCACCCGCTTGCGCTCCGAGACATCCTGGATAATCCCGTTCGCCCTCACGGGTCGGCGGCACGCGCCGTCGCCGCCAAACACAGTCCGGCCGCGCACCCGCAGCCATCGCTCGCGCCCGCCCTTGAGGAGGATCCGGAACTCCAGGTCCAGGATCCCGCTGCCGTCCGGATCATTCGCCCGCTTCATGCAGCCAAGGAAGATGGCTTTGTCGTCTGGATGGACTGCCTTGGGCACCAGGTCCGGATCCAGTTCGAGCGTGGCGCTAACGGGCAGCCCGTACAGGGCCAGTAACTCGCGGGAGTAGAACGCCGTGCCGCTGACCAGATCGAACCGGTAGATGCCGAATCCGGCGGCCTCGGCCGCCTCCCGCAGGCGCTCCTCGCTCTCGCGCAGAGCGTCCGCGAGCTGCGCGGCGCCGAGCACGGTGCGGTTCAGCTCGTAGGCCATCGCGGCGACGATGCCTAGGAATGGGAGGCTCATCGTGAAGGGCCAGTGGAGGACGCCCCGCACCACCAGCGTGGCCTGCACGCCTCCGATCAGGATGAAGAAGGCGACGCTGGAACCCGTCAGCAGCGCCGCCAGCCCGTCGCGGCGCCGCCAGACGGTGATTGCGGCGTCGACACCGAACGCGAAGTAGAATAGCAGGCTCAGTTGGCCGAGCCGCATCCACGGGTTCACCACGCCCTGGGCGAGAGACACCGTGTCACCGAGGAACGGGACCTGCAGCACGCGGGTGATCTCTCGGTAGTTGAGGTTCTGTGCCACCAGGAAGTTGACCAGCAGCGAGGCGGTGCGCAGGACGCAGGCACCCCAGGCAAGCCACGGCCGTCCGGCCCGCAGGTGGAATCGCACAAAAGCGACGGTCGCCACGACGACCACCCAGATCGGGACATGGATCCAGCGCACCAGCGTCGCCAACTGCCCGGGCGTCTGCGCCCGCATCAGGCACAGTTCGCCCCCGGCCGCGGCGGCGGTCGCCGTCGCCGCCACCGCGAACAGCAGATAGGACCACGTCGTGCGCCTGTGGCACCACGCCAGCAGGTACACCGTCGCCAGCGTGAGACACGCCGAGGCCGCCATGGACCAGATGACAGTGACCCAACTCATGACGCGCTAGGCTACCTTCGAACTGTTCCGACCCCACCATCCCGCAGTGGCCTGCAGCCGGCTCGTACCCGTGCGGCCGCAAACGCGAGCCAGCCAAGCACGCGGCGACGCGGTCTCGCGTGCGCCCGCGCGTAGAACAGCAGGGAATCGCTTCGTCCATCAGCGCTCGCACCCCGAGTGTGGGCCGGCGGACCGATGAACCCGCAGGACACACCTATCGCCCCCTCGGTCCGTCGCCGCTCCTCCCTGCTGATGTTTGTCGGGGTTGGAGTGTCAGGGCTGGCGGAATCCCATTGCCAGAGCGAGGACAGGCCCAACCGGAGGCATTCGCGGACGCGGCGCTGGGCGTCCTCGATGGCCGTGTCGACCCGATCGGCCGTCAGGTTGATGAAACGGGCCGGCAGAACCGCCAGGAGCGTCTCGAACTCCAGTTGCCCCCGCAGGTCGGCCTCCGAGTTGGTCGTCAGCGTTCGCATGGCGTCCCCTTGGCTCGTCACTATACCACGGCTGTGCGCGGAAGCAGTGCGACTCAGGGCAGGTCTGGTGCCCCGAAAGCCCCTCTGTTAACCAGGAAAGGGGTTCCCGCGGGGGTCTCGGAGGGCTTTATCGATGGAGAACAGGTACATGGACCGTTTGGGCGGCATGGCCGCGTGAGATCCTCGCGGCTTCCGGATCCACATCTCCACCGTGAACGCAAACCGCAGGTTGAAGTCAGCGGAAACAGAACGAAGAGCGCTGATTGCGTCGTCAGTGCCGGTCGAGACCAGACCATCGCCCACCCGGCCCTCGCCGATGGTGTGGCAGTCCCTGAAGCGCAGGCTCTCGCTGAGCTGGTGGCCGTTGCCGGTCTTGTCTTCCGCCAGAATCAGCCCTTCCTGCTCTGGCTCATCGAATGACCAGTAACCCATCCTCCCCGGCCGACAGGGACCCGGAGCGGCAGGTCAGCGCATGGGCGCGCTGGACCCGCCCTGGTCCATCCACCGCTGTTTGGGGGCAGAGCCTGGAAAGCGTCGCTAGAGCGCTGTATGGTCGAGAAGGGTTACAAGGCCCGGTCCACTTCTGTTCGGGACGTCCGCGGTCAACAGATACCTGGCGGTGCCGCCAACGATGAGCAGACCAGCAGAAACCAACTGGCCAGGCCGTCCGACTGCCCTTGATGATGTCCGGGCAGCGACGTGCTCCGGTCGTGACGATATCGGCATCCGGTTGACGTGCGCGGGTGCCTCTGCGATCGCCACATCGTCCTGCTGACTGGACGGAGGGAAGTGCAGTGACAAAAGACCACGACGACAACCTGCAGATCGAGCGCGCCGAGTGGCTGGCGTCGATGGACGACGTGCTGGCGCACAACGACCCAGAACGCGTGCGCGCTCTGATGGCAGCCCTCGCGGCGCGCGTCGGCGCCGCCGGCATTCGGCTCCCGCACTGTGCCAACACCCCGTACCTCAACACGATCCCCGTGGCGGAACAGCCGCCGTACCCAGGCAACCGCGAGATCGAGCGCCGCATCAAGAGCCTTGTGCGTTGGAACGCGATGGCCATGGTCGTGCGCGCCAATCGTGAGGAAGCCGGGATCGGCGGCCACATCTCGACCTTCGCCTCACAGGCGACACTGTACGAGGTCGGGTTCAACCATTTCTTCCGGGCGCACGACCACGTCTATTTCCAGGGGCATGCCTCCCCGGGCAACTACGCCCGCGCCTTCCTTGAAGGCCGCATCTCGGTCGAGGAACTCACGAACTTCCGGCACGAGTGCCACGACGGCCCCGGCCTGCCATCGTACCCGCATCCTTGGCTCAAGCCGGACTTCTGGCAGTTCCCCACGGTCTCGATGGGGCTCGGGCCGATCCAGGCGATCTACCACGCGCGCTTCGATAACTACCTGGCAGATCGCGGCCTGAAGGACACCGGCGACCACCGCGTCTGGGCCTTTGTCGGTGACGGCGAGACGGACGAGCCCGAGACGCTGGGCGCCATCAGTCTGGCCGGGCGCGAGAAACTCGACAACCTGATCTTCGTGGTCAACTGCAACCTGCAGCGCCTCGACGGTCCGGTCCGTGGCAACGGCAACATCATCCAGGAACTGGAGACGGTGTTCCGTGGCGCAGGCTGGAACGTGATCAAAGTGATCTGGGGCGGCGGTATGGATGCGCTCCTGGAGCGTGATCAGGACGGCCTCCTCGTCAAGACCTTGGGCGAGATCGTGGATGGCGAGCATCAGAACTTCTCTGTCAGAGGCGGCGCCTATGTCCGCGACCATCTCTTCGGCCGCGATCCGCGCCTGCTCGCGATGGTCGAGCATCTGTCCGATGAGGACCTCGGGCACCTGCGGCTGGGGGGCCACGATCCGGAAAAGGTGTATGCGGCCTACAAGGCTGCGGTCGAACACAAGGGCGCACCAACCGTGATCCTCGCGCGCACCGTGAAGGGCTACGGACTGGGCGAGGCCGGCGAGGGGCGGAACATCACCCACCAACAGAAGAAGCTGAACGAGGACGAACTGCGCGAGTTCCGCTCGAGGTTCGCCGTGCCGCTCTCCGATGCTGACGTCGCGGACGTCCCGTTCTACAAACCGGACGACGACAGCCCCGAGCTGCGCTACCTGCACGAACGCCGAAAGGCGCTGGGCGGCTACCTGCCCGCGCGCCGGTCACGGTGTGAGCCGCTGGCGTTGCCTGACGATGCCGTCTTCGCCGAGTTCCGCGAGGGCAGCGGCGGCAAAGACGTGGCGACGACCATGGCGTTCGGGCGGATGCTGTCCGCCCTGCTCAAAGACGAGCGCATCGGGCCCTCGGTCGTGCCGATCATCCCGGACGAGGCCCGCACCTTCGGCGTGGACGCCCTGTTCCGACAGGTGGGCATCTACTCGCACGTGGGCCAGCTCTATGAGCCGGTCGATGCGAAGAATCTTCTCTACTACCGCGAAGCCACCGACGGCCAGCTCCTCGAGGAAGGCATCAACGAGGCCGGGGCCATGGCGTCGTTCATCGCCGCCGGCACGGCCTACTCGAACCACGGCAGGATGATGGTCCCGGTGTTCATGTTCTACTCTATGTTCGGGTTCCAGCGTGTCGGCGATCTGATCTGGGCGGCGGGCGACAGCCGGGCCCGCGGGTTCCTGATCGGCGGTACGTCGGGACGAACAACGCTCGCGGGAGAGGGACTCCAGCACTGCGACGGCAGCAGCCATGTCCTGGCCTATCCGCATCCGCACGTGCGAGCCTATGATCCCGGCTATGCCTATGAGGTCGCCACTATCGTCCAGCACGGCATCCGCAGGATGTTCCATGAGCAGCACGACGAGATCTACTACCTGACGGTCATGAACGAACGGTACGTTCAGCCCGCAATGCCGCCGGGCGTGGAGGACGGCATCCTGAAGGGGATGTACCGAATCGAGACGGCCGAGGGCCACAAAGGGGATCTGCGGGTGACCCTGTTCGGAAGCGGCGCCATCCTCAACGAGGCACGCAAGGCAAAGACAATCCTCGGAGAAAGGTATGGCGTGGCGGCGGATGTGTGGAGCGTCACCAGCTACAATGAGCTCTATCGCGACGCCCTGGACTGCGAGCGCTGGAATCGACTCCATCCCACCGAGACACCCCGAAAGCCCTACCTGCTTCAGGCGCTGGGCGACGCGAACGGGCCGTTCATCGCGGCCACCGACTACCTCAAAGCCCTGCCCGAGACGGTTGCCGGCTGGCTGCCTGGACGCCTTATCGCGTTGGGCACCGATGGCTTCGGCCGCAGCGACGGCCGCCAACACCTGCGGGCGTTCTTCGAGGTCGATGCCAACCACATCACCGTCGCAGCGCTCTATGCGCTTGCACAGGAGGACCGACTTGCGGCCGAAAGGGTCAGACAGGCCATCATCGACCTGGGTATCGATCCGGAAAAGGCGAACCCGATGCAGGCGTGAACTGCCCAGCGCATGCCACGGCGTCACCGCGTCATCGAGCCACTCCGCCAGGAAGGATGGGACGAAACCGTGTCAAGACAATTCGTAGTCCCCGAACTCGGGGAGGGCGTCGGGTCCGCGGTGGTCGGCAAAGTCCTGGTGAGGCAGGGCGACACGGTCGACGTCGATCAGCCGGTCGTGGAACTCGAGACCGACAAAGCCGCCGCGGAGGTCCCGTGTGACATCGCGGGCATCGTCGAGAGAGTGCACGTCAAGGAAGGCGATGAGGTGAAGGTGGGACAAACCCTCCTCACGCTCAGCGCCGCAGAGGACACCCGGGAGCAGCGCGGCGAGCCGGCGGCGCCGCCCGCGGCCGCGCCGGAACGCGAGCGCCCCCCCGCCGCGGGCAGGCCTGACGCGTCTGAGGTGCGCGGCAGGCCCGACGCGTCCGACGCGAGCGACGTGTCAGCGCTGTCCGGCCAGCCTGCTCCGGCGCGCACGCATGCGCCGGAGACCGCGCGGCGGCCCGGCGCCGCCCCCGCGGCGCCCTCGGTGCGGCGCTTCGCCCGCGAGATCGGGGTCACCATCGACGAGGTCAGTGGCCGCGACCGCCACGGCCGGATCTCGATGGACGACGTGAAGCGCCACGCCCAGTCGCTGCTCTCCGGCTTACGCAAGACGCCGCCGCCCGAGATCGACCTTACAGGCACGGACCCTCTGCCCGACTTCGCCAAATGGGGCGCCGTGCGGCGTGAATCCATGAGCATGATCCGGCGGACCACGGCAGAGCAGTTGACGCGATGCTGGAAGCACGTGGCTCACGTGACGCACTTCGACCGGGCGGATGTCACCGAACTCGAGGAGCTCAGAAAACGCTATGCCGACCGGGCAGCCAAGGCCGGCGGCAAGCTGACCATGGCCGTCATGGTCGTCAAGGTTGCGGCTTCCGCGCTGAAGGTGTTCCCCAAGTTCAATGCGTCAATCGATATGGACGCGCTGGAGATCGTCTACAAGGATTACATCAACATCGGCATTGCCGTGGCGACCGACCGCGGCTTGCTGGTCCCCGTGCTCCGAGACGTGGACAAGAAGAACATGGTCGAGATCGCCGCAGACGTGTCGAAGATCGCGGAACGCACCCGTGACGGCTCGATTCGCCTGGATGAACTGCGCGGCGCCACGTTCACGGTGACGAACCTGGGCAACATCGGCGGAACCCATTTCACCCCGATCGTCAACTGGCCGGAAGTCGCGATCCTCGGCATGGGCCGCGCCCACGTCGAGCCCGGCTTCGAGAACGGGGTGTGCACCCCGAGAGTCTTCCTGCCCCTGTCGCTCTCCTACGACCATCGCCTGATCGACGGCGCGGAAGCCGCGCGCTTCCTGCGCTGGATTGCCGAAGCCATCGAAGAGCCGCTGCTGCTGTCGTTGGAGGGATAGGCCGTAAGCCGGACGTCGCCGGCATCACCCCCGCGAAGAGGCGCACTCCATGCCAGAAACAGAATCCCCAGGTCACGACGCTGGCGTTCCGCCTTCCACCGACCTGCTCGTCATCGGCGCCGGGCCGGGCGGGTACCCGGCGGCATTCCGTGCTGCCGACCTCGGCCTGCGGGTCGTCCTGGTCGATCCCGAGCCCAATCCCGGCGGCGTATGCCTGTACCGCGGCTGCGTACCGTCCAAGGCGTTGCTCCACGTGGCCGGCTTTCTCGCGGAAGCAGAGCGCGCGGCGGAATGGGGTGTCGTGATCCGCGATCTCTCGGTTGATGTGGGCAGACTGCGCGCCTGGAAGCAAGCTGTCGTCGCGCGCTTGACCAAGGGCCTGGGACAGCTCGTCAGGCAACGGAGTATCACCTATGTCCGTGGGTATGCACGGCTGAAGGGTCCACACCGCGCGACCATCCGCAGCGAGGCCGGAGAGGACCACGACCTGTCGTTCGACCACGCGGTTGTGGCCACGGGCTCCCGGCCGGGCACCGTCCCCGGGATCCCCGATTCACCGCGCGTGATGACGTCCAGGCAGGCGCTTGAACTCGATGATGTGCCCCGGCGCCTCCTGGTTGTCGGCGGCGGCTACATCGGCCTCGAACTTGGGCAGGTCTACGCTGCCCTGGGCTCGCGCGTCTCGGTCGTCGAGATGACGACCGAACTCCTGGCCGGCGCCGACCGCGACCTGGCAGGGCTCCTCGAACAGCGGCTGGCCCGGCAGTCCGAGGGAATCCGTCTGGGAACCACCATCGAGAGCATGGAAGAACGCGACGACGGCATCGCTGTCACCTTCGCCGGGAAAGAGGCCGGCCGCGACGTGTTTGACAAGGTGCTGCTGGCGGTGGGGCGCCGACCGCATGCCGCCGAGGTCGGGCTCGAATACACGAAGGCTACGGTCAATGAGCACGGCTTCATCGAGGTCGACCCGCAGCGCCGCACGGCCGAACCCTCCGTCTTGGCGGTGGGCGATGTCACCGGCCAGCCGATGCTGGCGCACAAGGCGACCCACGAGGGCTGCGTGGCCGCGGACGTCGTCGCCGGCAGGAAGGTGGCGTTCGAGCCCCGAACCATCCCTGCGGTGGTCTTCTCAGACCCCGAGATTGCCTGGTGCGGACTGACGGAGACTCAGGCCAAACGGGAGGCGAGGAAGGTCAGCGTGACCACCTTCCCCTGGGCCGCATCCGGACGGGCCGTGACGCTGTCGCAGACCGATGGGCTGACCAAGCTGCTCCTGGACCCCGATGACGGCCGTGTGCTTGGCGTCGGCCTCGCGGGCTGCAACGCCGGCGAGCTGCTCGCCGAAGCGGTACTGGCCATGGAGATGGGGGCCGTTGCGGAGGACCTGGCCCTGACCATCCATACGCACCCGACGCTCTCGGAAACCATCATGGAAGCCGCGCAGGCGTTCGCGGGCCGGAGTACGCACTGCCTCGGTACGGTCA
>JAAYZO010000332.1 GCA_012514865.1 Lentisphaerota bacterium
ACCTCGATGCGGTCCAGGTCGCTGAAGTAGTTGCGCACCGGCTCGCAGTGAATGCCGGGGTTGCGGATCACATCCACGTAGAAGGCGAAGTCGTGCGCCGTCACCGGCACCCGGGTGAAGACCCGCCCCGTGCTCGGGTCGGTGACGTCATGCCAGGTGACGCCGCGCCGCAGGTGGATGGTGTACGTCAGCCGGTCAGGACTGATCTCCCAGCGCTCCGCCAGGAGCGGCTCCCAGCGGCTCGGGTTCTTCATATTACGCGCCGCCAGAGCGTCGTAGGCCATCTCCCAGTACGACGAGGCCATGGCGTCGTTGTTGATCACGGCGTTCAGATTGGCCGCCTCGGAGCCGACCCGGATGCTGATGCCGCCGCCGTCCACCGCCGCCGGATCACGCAGGTCGGCGTTCGCCAGCGCCGACCGCAAGGCCTGGCCCCGACCTCCCGGCAACGCACCGCTCAGCGCTCCGCCCTCGACCAACAGACGCAGACGCTCGATCTCGGAACGCAACGCCTGGACCTCGCGAACCGTGCTCTCGGTCCGCGAACGCATCACATCCGTCGCCGTGATCAGCAGGTAGAAGCCCAGCGCCGCTACCAGCGTCAGGATCGTCAGGAGAACCGTCGTTGCACTCGAACGCGCTGCCATGGACACACTCCTGTCCCGCCGCGCCATCGAACCGTGGGCCGCGCCGGCAAGGCCCTAACCTGACCTATTCACGCGCCGCGACGCGCGTCGAAACTTGCGCCGCTGCGAAGTGCGGCGCAAGTGGATTGTGAGCGAAGCACCCGCGCTTCGCGAATAATCCAGGCTAATCTACCCGCCGACGCCCACAGTCTCAAGGAACCCTCGCCACTGGAGCCGGGCCGGCGCTACAGCCAGGTCACCGGCGCGGCAAGTAGGTCCACGGCGCCGTCCGTGGACCTCCCGGGCGCCGTCGACGGCGCCCGGGAGACGGCTGGCGTAGCGGGCCGGATAGAACAAGGAGGAAGATCGCGTCAGGACGCGATCTTCCATACGAGCACGCGATACGTCATCCGAGATGGCGTTGACGCCGAGTGCGCTTCGACGCTCCAAGACCTTGCGATCCTCGGCGCCACGCCGCAACGCGCCGCCACCGCTCGACCCGTGTCGACGCCACCGCGAGGCGCCGGCAGGCGCCGTCGTGGTCGGCACGGATCAGACCCAACGCCGGACTGTCTGAACGCCCGGTTCCGGCACCGCTTCAGGGTGGCCAGGGTGGGCGCTGACGCGATCGTCGGTCAGCCCTGGGCCAAACGCCAGGCGCGGGCAACTGTGGCGCGGCGGGTGTATGGTGATGCAAGCGCCGCACAATGGGGTCGAGAAACACCATGCGCGTCGCAGGCCGCCGCCAGTCATCCGCAACATCACAGCACCGAGTGCACAGGGAGGTGTGGTATGCAGACGGGACGTCGCCGGTTCACCCTGATTGAGTTGCTCGTGGTGATCGCCATCATCGCCATCCTGGCGGCGATGCTCCTGCCGGCCCTGGCGCAGGCCCGCGAAAAGGCCCGCAGCATCACCTGCACCAACAACCTCAAACAGCTCGGCCTCGCCTTCGAACTCTACCGCAGCGACCACGACCAGGTCTACCCCATGGTCCTCGCCCTCAACCAGGGCGGCCAGTACTGGGACCAGTTCATCGCCCCCTACGTCGGCGGCGATATCACCTCGGAGAGCTTCTTCTGCCCGACCACGACCACCATCACCTTCACCAACTACCCCGGCGTCACCGCCGCCGGAGTGCGCCGGCGCTTCCACTACGGCATGACCTGCGGCTTCTTCAAGGCCACGCGCATGCAGAACGCCACGCAGCCCCTGTGCATCGGCCTGCCGGTCAATGGCACCGGCATCGAGAAGCCGTCGATCGCGGTGCTGCTCTGCGACGCCAGCGGCTACCGCCAGCAGGCCGGCTATGTCTCGCTGCCGCCCTACGCCACGCCCTACCTCTACTCATGGTCGCCCCACGCCGGTTTCTCCCGCCGCAATATCCTCCTCTGCGATGGCCACGTGCAGCAGTACGGCCAGTATGAGGACCGCGTCCTGAAGCTCTGGGGACGCGCCCCCATACCCGGCTTCGGCAGCAACAGCGAGTCGTGGTGAAAGACCGCCCTCCCGGGCGCCGCATCCGCGCCGCCTTGGGGGAGCCGAGCCGACGTGAGCCGAGGTCGACAGGCGACGATAGGGATCGATAGGGTTCGACAGGGTTCGGCAGGGGACGATGGGAACGGAACGCCCAACGCCGAACGCCGAACGCCCAACGCCGAACGCCGAACGCCCAACGCCGAACGCCCAACGCCGAACGCCGAACGCCCGACGCCGAACCCACGAACCCACGGGCGCTGTGGCACAGGAGGCCCCGCAGGCTGCGCCCCGACCCGGTCTCTACTGCGGCAGGACCTTTGCCAGGAGCGCGCCGAGGTCCGGACCGCCCTTGCTCTTGAGGAAGTCCAGGATCACCGGGACGAACTGCGCCGCCTTGCCGCGGTCGAGGTTGAGTTTGCTGAAGCCGTCAGCCAGTCCGGCCATGCCGGCCAGGCCCTTGCCCTTGTCGCCGCCGAGCGCTCCGAGCAGCCCGCCCGCCAGGCCGGCAGCCCCGCCGCCGGCCGGGGCCGCGCCGATGAGCGTCTCGGCCTCCGGCAGGGCTGCCGTGACCTTCGAGAAGTCGCCGCCGAGCTTGTCCTTGGCCAGCTTCAGGAGCAGGCCGGCTCCACCCTCCGCCTGGCTCTCCTGGACCCCCACACGCGTCACCAGCTCGCGAATCAGGTCCGTCATGGTGCGTTCTCCCTTGTGCCTGCCTTCTTCCACCGAACGCCCAAACACCGGCCTCGCCGGCCATCGGAACCCCCGCCGGTCAGCGGCGGCGCCGCCACCGCGAAGGCCCCGCTCACCGCCATGGCCGCCAACGGCAACTCTAGGTCCGCAAAGCCCCGCGCGCCACCGGCGCGGGTTGACTCCCAGGGCTGTTTGAAGATTCCCGGCTTGCATGTTTGGTCAGCGATGCTCCCGGCGCTCTGACGCGCGTGAGAGCGGTGGCGTGGGGGGTTGCGTTGCGGACGGGGCGCGCTCCGGAGGTGTTCA
>JAAYZO010000333.1 GCA_012514865.1 Lentisphaerota bacterium
AGGCGGCCATCGCACTCCAGGTGCAGGCCGTCGGTATCGACCGCGATCGGCGCGGCCGGCCGCGTCGGCGCCGAGAAGATGACATCCACGCCGGCGTCGTGCTCGACGCGCAGCGCCACCGGCGCCGCCGCGCCGCCCGGCGGCAGGAGCGCGCGTACCGAGCGCAGGATGGGGCGCTCGGCGTAGGGCTGATGCACGGCGACGAAGGCGGATTCGAGGGGGCCCGCCGCGGCGACGCGCCGGGCCATGACACTCGGCATGGTGTGCTTCGGGAGCTCCGCGTCATTCTCGCCGGCATTGCGGATGGACGGCGAGCGCATGCGGCAGACCTGGGTGTCGTTCTGGCCGAGCACATCGACCCGCAGGCGCGGGCCGGCGCCGTCGGTGAAGGCGAAGGTCGCCGACCAGGCCTCGGGCGTCGTCGCCGCCTCGAGGTCCTTCGGGAAGGCGTAGGCCGCGTCGAGGCCGGGCGGGAAGGTGCCGCGCGACGACTCCGAGCGCGGCAGTTCGACGACGGCGTCGGGCCCGATGAGGTTGCCGGGCACCGGCGTGGCGGGCAGGCTCAGGGTGACCTCCTGGGGGAGGTCGGCGGAGCCATGCAGGACCCAGTCGTGGCGGCTGCCGCCGGCGACGCGGAAGACATCGACGAGGTAGGCATCGGCCGCGCCGACGCCGACCACCAGCAGGCGCCGGCGGTACTCGCTGGCGCGGCCGGGGTAGGCGACGAGCGACTGCGCCTCGACGGCCTGGAGGTCCGCCGAGAGCGGCGCGAACAGCGTGACATTCCCGCCGATGCCGGCGGTGTGCTGGTTGGTCTGGTCGATGACGACGGTGTTATGGGCCAGCGAACGCACCACCCAGGCGCGCCAGGCGCTGTGGGTGTAGCCGATGTCGTTGAGCAGCTCGCGGCCGTGGGCCCAGAGGATGAGGTTGAGGTGGTCGCCGTGCTGGTGGCCGTGGCCGCCGCTGAAGTGCAGGTGTGCCTGCATGGCCGTCTCGGCCTCGCCGCGTGCCAGGCGGGCATGGCGCATGCCGGGCATGAGCAGCGCGTCGTTGCGCGCGGTCGGCTCCTGACCGCGGCCGGGCCAGGCGTCATGGACGGCCACCACCCGGCCGTCGGGGAAGGCGAGGGCGGCGGCGGCCTGGATGGCCTTGCGGACGAAAGGCAGGTCGCGCTGCATATCCAGATCGACAAGCCTCGTCCGGCCGCCCTCCGGCACGACGTCAGCCGGGTCGGAGTAGCCCTTGGCGGCCTGGAAGACGCCCTGCAGGAGCCCGATGGCCTGCCGGTGGTAGGAGTGCGAGCCCTCCATCCACATGCCGTCGACGAAGAACTGCCGGCGCAGGAGTTCCTCGGTGCGGCGGATGCCGTCGTGGACGTAGTCCGGGCGGTTGAGCACGCGGCCGTAGACCACCAGGCTCTGGTAGATGACCGGCGACATGTTGCTGTAGTACTCCTTGTAGGAGCGCACGAAGGCGATCGAGGCGTGCAGCATGTCGGTCTCGATCGCCGCCTTGACATCCCGGCCCAGGCTGGCGCTGAGGCGTTCGAAGGCGCCGCTGCTGTAGAGCCGGTCGTAGGCGTAGGCGACCGAGGTCGGCGCGTCGGCGTAGAACCACCGGCTCCAGATGCCGCCCCAGTAGGGATACGGCTCCGCCGCGTCGGGAACCGGGCCGTCGGCGCCGTTGACCTGATCATGGACGAAAGACCAGCCGGCGTAGCGCTGCGAGATCTCGTAGAGGAGCGCCGCGCCGGCGTCGGCATAGCGCGCTTCGTCGGTGGCCACCCAGGCGTCGGCGAGCTGCAGCGCCAGGCGCGCCGACCAGGTCTTGCGCTCGTAGCGGGCGCGGGCGTCGAAGAAGCAGCGGTCGCCGTCGGGCGTGAGGTGGTAGCGCCACTCGACCGCCTGGCCGCGGCGGTTGCGGAAGGCGATGACCTGGTCCATCGGGTACTGCTCGGAGGGGTAGACATGGTTGCAGAACCGGCAGTGCACGCGGTCGGGGTCGTCGGGGCCATTCCAGACGATCTGGCCGGCCTGGGTGCCCATGGTGCAGTTGGGGCAGTCGCAGAAGCGTATGCCATTGCGCTCGGGGACCATGGCGAGGATGGCCTCGAGGCCGCGTTCCAGGACCGGGTCGACCGCCTTGCGGGCGGCCTCGGCCCGGGTGGCGGCCGTCGGCATCGCCGGGTGCGCGATGCGGGCCGAGGCCGGCTCCGCGGCACCGGCGCCGACGCCGGCGACCATGGCGACGAGGGCCAGGGGCGACCCGAGGACGCAGCAGACGATCGCATGTCGCATGGGACGGCTTCTCCCTGCCAGCGGCAGAACCGCCGGGGGCATCCTCGCCGCGTGACGGCCCGGCCGTGGTGCCGTGCCGGCGCGGTGCGGATCCAGTGCCCGGCTGCCCGCCTGCGGAGGCTACAGTAGCCACCGTCGGCGCTGGCGCCAGTGCACCGGCGGCCGATGGAAAAGCGCGGCGCGGTTGAACCCGGGCCCGCCGCGGCGGTCTGCGTAGGTGAGTTCTGCGTGGCGATTGCAGGCCATCGTTCCGGCGGCGCTGTACTCAGTCGCCTCTCGCCGCTGGTTGGGGCCTGCTATCATCCAGATCGCTATCGGGATCGGGATCGACTGGCTGGCGCGCAGTCACTGGTCCCGGGCCAGACGTATGGACAACGTCACGTGCCGCGGCCTTCTCATAGCACCCACGCGACGTAGCTTATAGACAACCGGTAGACGTCAGTCTCTCGTGTCCGAGTGCCATTCGGAGATCACTCGACATCCGATAGCGATCCCGATTCGATTTGGATGCTCCATCGATTTGAGGAGCTGTGTATGGCAGCCCTTCCGCTACACGACCCGGTCCACATCTTCGCCCTGGTGATGCTGGTCATCCTGGTGGTGCCGACGCTGTGTCGTCTGGCGCGTGTGCCGTCCTCGTTCGGCCTGATCCTGATCGGCATCGTGCTGGGCCCGCACGGCCTGGCCCTGCTCGAGCGCGACGCTACCATGCGTCTCCTCGGGACCGTGGGGCTGCTCTACATCATGTTCCAGGCCGGCCTCGAGATCGACCTGCAGGAGTTCCTGCGGCATCGCGGTCACAGCCTCGTCTTTGGCTTCCTGACCTTCCTCTTCCCGATGGCGTTTGGCATCGCGGCGGCGCTCCTGCTCCTCGACCTGGGCGTCCTGCCGGCGGTGCTCCTGGGGAGCCTCTTCGCCTCGCACACCCTGCTGACCTTCCCGACGGTCAGCCGTCTGGGCCTGGCGCGGACGCCGCTGGTGGCCACGGTGGTCGGCGGCACCATGTTGACCGACACCGCCGCCTTCGTGGTGCTGGCGGCGGTGGCGGCGCTGTCGCGCGGCGACTCGAGCCTCGGCTTCTGGGTGCGTTTTCTGATATCGGCCAGCCTGGCGTCGGTGCTGGCGCTGTGGGGCCTGAGCCGTCTCGGGCGGTGGTTCCTGCGGCATGCCGCGACCGACGACACGGTCGAGTACGTCTTTGCCCTGACGGCGGTGTTCGCCTGCGCCGTGCTGTTGCAGGTGGCCGGTCTGGAGCCGATCATCGGGGCCTTCCTGGCCGGCCTGGCGCTGAATCGCCTGGTGCCGGAGAACAGCATCCTGATGAACCGCATACGCTTCGTCGGCAATGCCCTCTTCATACCCTTCTTCCTGATTACGGTGGGCATGCTGGTCAACCCGCGGCTGCCCTTCGAGAGTCATGACGCGGCCCGTGTGGCGCTGGTGATGAGCGGCGTGGCGCTGCTGGGCAAGGCCATGGCCTCGGGGCTGACCCGGCGCCTCCTGGGGCACGACCGCGATGAGGGCGGCCTGATGTACGGTCTCAGCGTCAACCAGGCGGCCGCGACCCTGGCGGCGGTGATGGTCGGCTTCGAGCTCGGGCTGTTCTCGGAGGCGGTGGTGACGGGGACCGTCCTGATGATCCTGGTCACCTGCTTCGCGGGCGCCTGGGTCACCGACCTCTTCGCCGGGCGTCTGGCCCGTCGGCAGGTGCGTCGGCCGTTCGAGGGAGCAGCGCCGAGCGACCGCATCATGGTACCCTTGGCCAACCCGGGGACGGCGGGCAGCCTCATCGAGCTGGCGCTGCTGCTGCGCCGGCCGGGGTCGCAGGAGCCGCTCTACCCGGCGGCGGTGGTGCCGGAAGGCCCCCACGGCACGTTGCGGGCGGTGGCGGAGGCCGAGCGTATGCTGGGCGGCGTGGTGGTGCATGCGGTGGCGGCCGGGGTGCCGGTCTTCCCGGTCACCCGCGTCGATGCGAATGTCGCCACCGGGCTCTGCCGGGCCATGACCGACTTCCGCGCGGCCACGGCCGTGATGGGCTGGAACGGCGAGGTGTCGTCGCTGCAGCGCGTCTTCGGGCGGGTCCTGGACCAGCTCCTGGACCAATCCCCGCAGATGCTCATGGTCTACCGTGCCACGGGGCCGCTGCGGGCGGTGCAGCGCCTGATCGTGCTGGAGCCGCCGCTGGTGGACCGCCATCCGGGCATGGCGGTGGTGAAGCAGTGCCTGCTGGGCCTGTCGCAGCAGCTCGGTGCCGGTTTGCACCGGCTCTGTCTGGCCGACGCGGTGGCGACGTGGCCGGCGGCGGCCGCCGGTGCGGCGGTGCAGATCCTTCCGTCGTGGTCGGCGGCGCTGTCGACGCTGGCCGACCTGGCTCCCGGCCCCAGCGACGCGGTGGTCGTCCTGGCGGTGCGTCGCGGTGCCCTGGGCTGGCAGCCGGCCCTCGACCGCCTGCCGCGCCAGGCGGCCGGACGTTTCGCCGAGGCCAACCTCATCATCGCCTACCCGCCGGAGGGCGACCTGAGCGCTCCGGCGGCGGCGGCCCCCGCCGTGGCGGCGGCCGCGCCGGCGCCGCTGGTGCGGCCGGAGGATGTCCAGGTTGACCTCGCCAGCACCGAACTCGATGGCGCTGTCGAGGCTCTCCTCGAGATCGCGCTGGCCGGCCAGCCGCAGGCCCTGGCCCAGGTCCTGCGGCAGTACCGCGACACGTCGTCGCCGGCGCCGCTGGAGCTGGTGCCGGGGGTGGTGCTGGTGCACCTGCATGTCCAGGCCGCCGCGGCACTGGCCGAGTCGCGCGTGCTCCTCGGCCTGAATCCCTGCGGCTTTGCGGTGCGCGGCAGTGACAACCCGGCGTCGTGCCTGTTCCTGCTGCTCAGCCCGGCCGACCAGCCGGTCGAGGTGCACCTGCGGAAGCTGGCGGCGATTGCGGGCTGTCTGCGCGAGCCGTCACGGCGCCGGCGGCTTCTCGAGGCGCCCGACGCGGCGGCGGCCGCGGCGGCCCTGGAGGCGCCGGCGGCGCCGTGAGAGACCCGGCACGCCGGCGGCGGGGGCGGGCGGTCACTTGCGGCGCGCCCGGAGGAAGCTGCTGAAGGGCAGTGCCGGCAGCGAGACGAGGGCCGCCAGGAGGCCCAGGCCGAAGCAGCGCCAGAGGATCTCGAACCAGCCGACCCAGGCGCCATTGAGGATGGCCAGCACCGCCCCGAACACCGCCCCGAGGGCGATCAGGGCGATGAACAGATTGGCGGCCAGGCGGGCCAGGCCGTAGGCCACCAGCATGCCCAGCACCACCAGGGCTCCTCCGGCCAGACATTGCAGCGCAGGCGAGACCATCCCGGCGGTGCCCTCAGTAGTCCTTCTCGCTCGGCTCCGGGACCGCGGCCAGGAGCTGCCGGATCAGGTCGTCGGGGCCGATGCCCTCGGAGTCGGCGGTGAAGTTGGTGAAGATGCGGTGGCGCAGCACGGGGAGGGCCAGCGCCCGGACGTCCTCGCAGGAGACATTCAGGCGGCCCTGCAGGACGGCGCGCGCCTTGGCACCCAGGACGAGGAACTGCGCCGCGCGCGGCCCGGCGCCGACGTGGACGTGGTCCTTGATGAACTGCGGGACCGCCTCGGACTTCGGGCGGGTCATGCGCACCAGGCGGGTGGCGTACTTGACCACATGGGCGCTGACCGGGAGCTGGCGCACGGTGTCCTGCAGGTCCAGGAGGTGCTGGGCGGTGAGGACCTCGGCGAGGTCGGTCTCCTGCCGGCCGGTGGTCGCCATGACGATGCGCTCCTCCTCGTCCGCCTCCGGGTAGTCCACCACGATGTTGAACATGAAGCGGTCCAACTGCGCCTCGGGCAGCGGGTAGGTACCCTCCTGCTCGAGGGGGTTCTGGGTGGCGAGCACGAAGAAGGGCGGCGGCAGGGGGAAGAGCTGGTTGGCGACGGTGACCTGGCGTTCCTGCATGGCCTCGAGGAGGGCCGCCTGGGTCTTGGGCGGGGTACGGTTGATCTCGTCGGCGAGGAGCATGTTGGTGAAGATCGGGCCCTTGATGAAGCGGAAGGTCTTCTGGCCGGTCTCTTCGTTGACCTCGAGGACGTCGGTGCCGATGATGTCCGAGGGCATCAGGTCGGGGGTGAACTGGATGCGCTTGAAGCGCAGTCGGAGGATCTTGGCGAGGGTGTTGACCATGAGGGTCTTGGCGAGGCCGGGCAGGCCGATCATGAGGCAGTGCCCGCCGGCGGCGATGGCCACCAGGAGTTCCTCGAGCACCTGCCGCTGGCCGACGATGACGCGGCCGAACTCGGTGGCGATGCGCGTCGAGACCTCGGCCATCTCGCGGATGTCGCCGATGGCATCGCCGGCGCTGTCGCGGCGCCGCGCCGCGGCCGCGGCGGCGGTGCTCGTCGTGATGGTGGCGGCGGCCGGGCCGGGGCTGGCCGCGGCGGCCGGCGCCGGGCTGACCGGGGCCAGGCCGACCGCCTCGGCCTCGGCATCCAGGACCGCGTCGACACTGCCAAACTGAATGGCGACGCGGCCGCGGACCTCGCAGCGCTGCACCGGAGTGCCGTCGACGAAGACGCCGTTGGCACTGCCGAGGTCCTCGACGACCCAGACGCCGTCGGCGTACTCCAGGGCCGCGTGGTGGCGGCTGATGCTCCCCTCGTTAATGCGGATGTCGCATTCGTCGCCGCGGCCGACGATCAGGCGACCGCTGTCGATCTGGTAGGTGCGACCCGCATCCGGTCCGCCGAGGATCTCGAGGTTGGCCATAGGTAGTGGTCCGATCCCGTTCTGGTCACCCGCCGCCGAACACAGTCTAGTCCGCGCCGGTCGGGCCGTCAAGGCCGGCCCGCGCCGGACGGCGTCAAGGCCGCCGCCGGCCGGCGCGGGAGGGAAAGGGACACCAGGGACAGAAGGGACACCAGGGACAGAAGGACACCAGGGACAGAAGGGACGCAAGGGGAAGGAAGGAACGCCCAGTGGCGAACGCCCGAGGCCCGCGGCCCGGTAGAGCCAACCCTCGACCCCCGACACTCGCCCCCCGACCCCCGCGGCCTGTGGCCCGACCCCGTGCCCGAAGATCGCGTCCGTGTCCGTCCGTGCCCGTCCGTACTACTATCCGTAAGAACCCTGTTTTTGCGGCAAGTTTTTCATGCCACGGCATCCGTAAGTCGTTTGGTGTCAGCAGCGGA
>JAAYZO010000039.1 GCA_012514865.1 Lentisphaerota bacterium
CAGGACATGCCGGATGGCGCGCTTCCCGCGTACGTTCGGGATGCGCCAGTTCAGGCCCACCCGGTCGCCCTGCTTCCTGCGGTACTCCGCAAAGGGCGTGCTCGAGGCGCCCACGTAGCGCCCGTGGCTGGAGAAGAGCACCGCCGCGTGCGCGCTCTGGCGGCAGAACTGGTAGACCACGTCGGTCGAGGTGCCCCAGTTCGCATCGATCAGGCAACGGCCCACCTTCATCACGGCACCGTCGTCACGGCGCCACTCGCGCGCGAGGAGGTCGCCGGTCAGCGCCTCCAGCCCCGCGTAGATCGAGCCCTCCAGACCCGCGCCGGCCTTCGCCTCGAGCAGGCTGGGGCTGGCGTCGCGCAGCGTGAAGTGGCGCCGGTGCTGGTCGGGGAACGTCCCGTACTCGACCACGTACCCGGTGAAGTCACTCTCCCAGGCGCACACCACCCAGAAGAGGAGCCTGCCCTGGACGTCCACGAACATCGTCAGGTGGTTGCAGCCGATGGGCACTTCCCCGCGCCGGTGGCCGTTGAGCTTCCGGGCGATCTCGTCGACCGTGAGCTGCTCGTCCTCGCCGACGTTCTCGGGGAGCGGCTCGTTCTGGTACTCGGCCTGGAACGCGGCCTCGTCCTGGAGCTTCAGGTTCATGGCGTGCTGCAGCGCCGAGGCCTCGTCGTAGTTGAGCCGCGCCTCCCAGGCGACCCGGGCACCCGCGTCCATCTCGTCGCGGTGCGCCACGTAGAACGCGGTCGCGTCGCGGATGTCGCCATGCGTGCGCAGGCTCTCGCCCCGGATCTCCGCGTACTTCTCCCACAGCTTCCCGGCCGTCGGGAAGGCGTACACCATCTTCGTACGCTCGCCGTTCCATTCGGGGTGCTTCTCGCGGTCGAGGATGCGGTCGGCCATGTCGCCGGGGCGGATCACCGTGCAGGGCATGATGCCGCTGATCTTCTTCCCCGGCCCCGCCAGGCCAAGCACGGCCCCGGCCAGGATGCGCTCGCGGTTGGCGCACTGCGAGAGCGACCGCGCCGACTCGTCGGTCTGCGGGTCATCCAGCACCACGAGCGATGGCCGCACGGTGTGTCCGTCCGGCCGCTTGAACTTCATGCCGCGGATGCGCCCCGTGATCCCCGCCACCCGGATGATCGCCCCCGAGGCCTCGCTCCCGGGGATGGTCGGCAGGACGATCTCGTTCGCCGTCCAGCCGATCTGCGTGCGCTCGCCCTTGTAGAGCTGCCCCGAACAGCGGTTGGCGATGCCGTCCAGCGCGCGGATCGGGTGGCAGGCGGCCGGGAAGTCCTCCAGCAGCAGGTCGTTGGCGTCGAGATCGGTCCTGATCGACTCGAGCATCCCGAGCGCGTGGCCCTCATCGGAGCCGGTCAGCGTCACGAAGTCACGGTGCCCGTAGAGCATGGCCCAGAGACAGGCACACTCGGCAAGGCTCGACTTGCCCTGCCCGCGCGGCATGGCCATGGCGAAGAGCCCGCCGTGCAGCACGGCCTGCTCGATCCTGGCGATCACCCGCAGGTGGTCGGGAGACCAGGCCAGACTGAAGGTCATCCTGAAGTAGGCGTCGCAGAAGGCCCGGAAACTCGTGCGGCAGCGCTCGCGCCGCTCCGGGTCGACCACCTCAGGCAGTTCCCCGATATCGCGGCCGGCCGCCGACAGCGCCGCGTTCCGGGCCCGGGCCGCCTCCTTCACCGCCTCGTAGTCGCGCGGCGCCG
>JAAYZO010000334.1 GCA_012514865.1 Lentisphaerota bacterium
CCATCGCCGAAGAGGACATTGCCATAGCCGTCGTGATTGGCGGTGGCGATGCGGTCGGCCATGAGGCCGGTGTCGGCGCGGCAGGTCCCCTCGGTGAAGCCGGCCTTGTAGAGGTAGTCGAGGGCCGCATCGGTGAGCGTCGGGCCGGCGTCGGGCCGGGTCTTGCTGCTGGGGCAGAGGAAGATCTGCAGGGTCCGTATGGTGCCGAGGTCGACGAGTTTCTGCAGGCCTGCGGCGTTGTCGCCGTCGGGGAAGACCTCGTCGAAGTCATCGGCGTACGATCGCACCGCCAGGCCGATGTGGTTGAGGTGTGAGGCGCAGGCGGCACGGCGAGTCTTCTCACGGGCCGCCGAGAGGGCCGGCAGGAGCATGCCCGCCAGTATCGCGATGATGGCGATCACGACGAGCAGCTCGATGAGGGTGAAGCCCTCGACGCGGCGGCGAGACCGCGATGGTGGCGGGTACTTCATGGGACGCCGATCCTCCGGGCTGGGACTCCTCGACACGTCAACGGCCTCCAATCCTCGTCGAGGGGTAGTCTACCCACAGGGCGCGCCGCAGACAAGCGCTAATCCGCGCAAAGCGCGCGACCGGCAGGCGTTCAGGGCGAGTCGACTCCATCAGGCGCCCGGACGCGCCGCCGGGACGTGCTCCAGGCAGAGCGCCGCCATACGCGTCGCCGCGTCCGGCATCGCCAGAGCGCGGATGGCGCGGGCCTGCGCCTCGTAGGGCCCTGGGTCGGCCAGCCAGCCGTGGAGGATCTCGGCGAGGCCGGCCGGGCTGGCCTCGCGCTGCGGCCAGTGCCGGATGGCCTGGCGCGCCGCCAGGACGCGGGCGTTGGCGGTCTGGTGGTCCTCGGCGGCCGTGGGCAGCGGCACCACGATGGCGGCCTTGCCAAACAGCGCCAGCTCGCAGAGGCTCGAGGCACCGCCACGGCAGAGCACCAGATCGGCGGCGAGGTAGGCATGCTGGATGTCGGCCTCAGACCGCCGCACCCAGGCCGTCAGACCGGCGGCGCGGTAGGCCTCGAGCAGCGCCGCGTTGTCGTCGGTGCCGGTCAGGTGGAGCACCTGCACACGCTCGGCCAGGGCGGCGAGGAGCGGGGCCGTCTGCCGCAGCAGGTCGTTGATAAAGCGCGCCCCCTGACTCCCGCCGAAGACCAGCAGGGTGCGCCGCGAACGGCTCAGGCCCGCCGCCGCGGCGAAAGCCTCCGGCCAGGCGCCGACGCGGGCCGCCTCCACCAGCGCGGCGCGCAGCGGCATGCCGGTGGTCACCGTCGGGCAGTGCACCGGGCAGCCCTCGACCAGGGGCAGCGAGAGCCCGGCGCAGCGCGCCCAGCGCGAGGCGGCGCGGTTGGCACGGCCCATCCAGGCATTGCCCTCGTGCAGGACCAGCGGCACGCCCTCGCGCCGGGCCGCCAGACAGGCCGGCACCGCCGCGAAGCTGCCCATGCCGAGAAGCACCTCCGGCTTCAGCGACCGCACCTCGCGCCGGGCGGCACGCACCGCCGCCGCGGCACGCCAGGGGAACGCCAGCGCGCTGAGGACGCCATCCGGCATGCGGAACGACGGCACCTCGATCGCCGCAAGACCCTCGGCAGACGCCAGGGCGCGCTGCGCGGCGGCGTGACGGCCCGCCACCAGGAGGGTCACCTCGGCATCGCGGCGCTGCAGCTCGCGGGCAATGGCCAGGGTCGGGTAGAAGTGTCCACCGGTGCCGCCGCTGGCAATGGCAATTCGCGCTGTCACGTGTGGTCATCCCCTGGCGCCCGGACCGAGACCGCCGCGGGTCCGTTCGAGCGCCTTCAGAGTTTTCGCTACGGTCGGGTAGTCACGGAAGAGGAAGCCGCGCTGCTGGAAACACGCGGCCTGCTCCAGGGCCGCGGCGACTGCCTCGTCACGCGCCAGGACCTGGTCCACCCCCAGAATCAGGGGCTCCTCCGGCCGCCGCGACAGCCACTGCAGGCGCTCCAGCAGCGGCCCGGCATGCCAGCGGTGGAAGAGTTCCAGATGCAGTACCGTGCCGTCGCCATGGCGGAAACTCAAATCCGGGAAGATCATTTCCTGCCCCGAGCCGCGCAGGAAGGGCGTCTCGCCGGTGACCTGCCAGTCACGGACCGTCTCGCGGAAGTGCCGATGGAAGAGCCGGATGTCCTCCGGGACATAGGCGCTGAAGTGCCGGTAGTGCGAGACCAGCCCGGCGCCCTGGTCGAGCCGCAGCCGCCGGGGCCGGCCCTGCCACTCGACCTCGGTCTCCAGACTCCACGTCTCCAGGGCACAGAGGGCCGGGAAGAACGAGGCCAGTTGCAGGCCATAGCGCCGGGTCTCGGCCAGGATGCTGGCCGGGCCGTCGACGTGGAGACGCCACGTCGGCGGCTCCGGGGCGGCCGTCACCGGCGTCAGGCGCGCCAGCAACCTGAAGAAACGCAGGTACTTCAGGAGCCGCCGGAGTCGCGACGGCTCGGCGGTGCCGATGACGGCCTCGAGGTGGGTGGAGCGCAGCAGGAGGGCCTGCACCAGCGCGACGTTGTAGCGCTCGAGGAGCTGCCGCGGGCCGAGGTCGCGGAAGTGCCGCAGGCGCTCGTTCTCCGGCAGATCGGCGTAGAGGTCATCCTCGGGGCCGGTCGGCAACGCTGCCGCCGCCATGACCGCGGCGCGGTAGGCCGCCAGGTCGGCCGGCGGCCCGCCGCGAAGCACCGCACCCGCGGCGCGGAAGACCGCGACGCGACGCGCCTCGTAGTCCATCGCCGCCGGGGTGCCGAACTCGCAGCGGTCGGCGAGGAGCTTGTCCAGGCCGCGACACAGGACCGGGTCCGGCGAGGTCGCCGCAATGCCGGCAGCGGCATCCTCGATCTCGCCGCGCGTCGGCGCCGGCGAGGCGCGATACACCGCCAGGAGGCGCGCGGCATCGTGCTGCAGCACCTCATGGTCCGGGTCGACAAAGCGCGGCCGGAGCTGGCCGCCGTCAAGACGGCAGCGTATGAGTTCTTTGGTAAGCACGGTGCTGTCGACGTCGCTCGCTCACATACGACTCGCTGGTCCCGGCGCTGACCAGCTCATAGAGGACGGCCTGCTTGCCCGCCTGCGGCCGCAGAATGCGCCCCAGACGCTGGACATGCTCGCGGACGCTGGCCGAGCCGGAAACGACGATCCCGACACTGGCTTCGGGGACGTCGACGCCCTCGTTCAGGACGCGGCTGGTGACCAGGATCGGGTACTCGCCGCTGCGGAAGGCGTCGAGGGTCTGGCGGCGCTCGGCCAGGCGGGTGTGGTGCGTCAGCACCGGCAGCAGGAAGCGCCGGCCGATGTCGTAGGCGGTGGCGTTATCGGCGGTGAAGACCAGGAGGCGCTCGCCGGCGTGGCGTCGGAAGAGGTCCCAGAGGATGCGGATCTTGGCGCGGCTGCCGCGGGCGAGGCGGCGCTGTTCGAGGTAGGCATCGAGGGCGGCACGGCCCTCGGGCTGGCGCGCGCACAGGGCGATGAAACGGCCCCAGCCGCGGGGGTCGCCCAGGCGGATCTGGTTCTGACGCACGAAGGCGGTGTAGACGGCACGGTGGCGCTGGTAGAGCGCCTGTTCGTCGGCCTCGAGGTCGACCTCGAGACGCACGGTGCGGTACGGCGCCAGGACGCGCCCGCGCAGCTCGTCGATGTCACGACGGTAGCAGATCGGCCCGAGCAGGTCGTCAAGCAGGCGGTCGCTGCCGTCGTCGCGCTCCGGGGTGGCACTCAGGCCGAGGCGGAAGGGGGCAATGCAGAGACGCGCGAGCTGCTGCGTCGATGAACTCGGCAGGTGGTGGCATTCGTCGACGACCAGGAGGCCGAAACGATTGCCGTGGAATTCCATGGTCAGCACCGCCGAGTCGTAGGTCGAGACCGTGATGGCCTCGACACGCCGTTCGCCGCCGCCGAGGATGCCGACGGTCACGCCAAAGGCCTCCTCGAGCTGGCGGGCCCACTGCGCCACCAGGTCGAGGGTCGGCACCACCACCAGCGTCGGACGCTGCGTCCGCGCCATGGCCCGCTGCGCCACCAGCGACTTGCCGGCGCCGGTGGGCAGGACCACCACGCCGCGACGGCCCTGGCCCTGCCAGGCCTCCAGCGCCGCCCACTGGTAGTCGCGCGGCTCACGCGCATCGGCCAGCACCAGCGACAGGGGCTGAAAGGCGCGGGCACGGTCGAGGTAGGGCACCCCCGCACCATGCAGCGCCAGGATGATCGGCCCGTAGGCCATGCCCTCGGCACGCCAGCCCTGCACACGGTCGTCAGCGCGGCACCACGGCCGCACGGGAGCCATCTCCGCCTCCGGGCCATGCACCAGCAGGGTGCCATACTGGAAGTCGACCGTTACCATGCCCGCGGAGTATACCGCCGCGCCACGCCGGCGCCAGCCGCCCTGCCCCCCCCGCCCGGCGTCGTTACCCCGGCCCTCCAACCCTCCATCACGCCAATTCGTCAGAGCGGCGCGGACCACGCTTGCCCAGCCCACCACCCGAGGGCAGGTTGGTAGCCGTCCTTTCGGAAATCAGAGGCTCGCACGGGCGGGCAGGGTTGTGGCGCATGGGTGTCGGTGGTGGCGTGGCCGGACAGGCAAGGACGACCGAACCAGGCCGTGAGTAAGGAGAGGCACATGAACGCAGGCAATACCGATTCGACGTTCTCGGCGGCCGCTGGGCTGGCTGGTCAGGCGACCGCGGAGCGCGGCTCACGGACAGGGTCCAGGCGTGCGGCGCACTCGCGCGCGTTCACGCTGATTGAACTCCTGGTCGTGATCGCGATCATCGCGATCCTGGCCAGCATGCTCCTCCCGGCCCTGTCCCAGGCCCGCGAACAGGCCCGCAAGGTCAGTTGCGTCAACAACATGAAGCAGCTCGGCCTCTGCTTCAGCATGTACGTCGATGACAATGCCGAGTTCTTCCCCTGCCACCCCGTCGCCGGCGTCAACAATGCCGAGCCCTGGACCAAGACCCTGCTCCGAAACGGCTACCTCACGACCTCGGATGTCCTGCTCTGCGCCGGCTGGACCTCCGACTACGAAGCCGGCATCCGCGCGGCCGACCTGGCCGGCACCTACCTGAACTACCCCGACTACGGCTATAACTACTCGTGGATCTCCAGCACCCGCCGCATGCCGGGCCAGACCGACTACAGCGTCCCGGCGAAGCAGTCGCAGATTGCCAAGCCCTCCGCGACCATCCTGCTGGCCGATGACTGGCACAGCAACCAGGCCGCCGGACGGCCCCTCGGCGTCTACTTCCTGCGCGACTACTACTACGTCGGCTCGAGCGGCGGCGGCATGGTCGACCCGCGCCACCGCGGTGCCGCCAATGTGACCTGGGCGGACGGGCATGTGCAGAGCTGCACGACCCGGGTCGGCGGCAGCACCCCCTACACCAGTACCAACAACGCCTACCTCTTCTTCCCCTTCCAGTACGGTACCACCCTCGACCACGCCCTCAATCACTTCGACCTGTACTGAGGCGAGGTTGCGGAGCGGGGCGCCGCAGGGACTCGGGGTCGGGCCTGTCTGCTGATCGGTATGTCGCCATGGCCGCGGTGACGGCTCATGGCGCGAGTGCCGTCCGGCACTCCGCAACCGCGACGAGCCGTCGAGCCCTGACCGGGGGCTGCGTCGGCGGCGCCTCCGGCATGCCCTTCCAGATGCAGGGGTTGGCCTGAACACGTCACGCGCCACGAGCCGTCAGACGGGTCAGACGGGTCAGACGGGTCAGACGGGTCAGACGGGTCAGGCTGCTTCGACGGGCTCCGCCGCACCCGGCACGGTCCGCGAGGTCTGCTTCGGGGGCGCGGCTGCCCGCCGCTCGGCAGGGTTGCGCCGGCCGGCGCGTGATCCTATATTGGCGGGCCGGCGAAACTCGCACGCACGCCTGACGGCGCCACCGCCGGTTCGGGGCGCGGTGCCGGCAGTCTGGGAGTCAG
>JAAYZO010000335.1 GCA_012514865.1 Lentisphaerota bacterium
ACGGACCCGCACGGACGGACACGGACGGGCCTTGCCGGCTCCGGCGCTGGGCGTTCCCGCGCCCCGTGCCTCAGTGGCCCGGGCCGCGAGGACGCGGCCCGGGGACTCGGGACACGGACGGACACGGACCTGCACGGACGGACACGGACGGGCCTTGCCGGCTCCGGCGCTGGGCGTTCCCGCGCCCCGTTGTCCCCGTTGTCCCTCGTGTCCCCATCCGGGGTTCTGCGGCCCGGCCGGCGGGCGGCCGGGCGGTTCAGGTTGTGGCGTTGTCGAGGTGGCCTTGGAGGGCCTTGCCGTCGGGGTCGAGGGCGTCGATGCGGACGCCGACGATGCGATTGGCGTCGAGGCGGTCGCCGTCCTGGATTCTGACGCGGATGTAGTTCTCGGACCAGCCCTGCCAGCGTCCGTCGGCGGCGCGGCTTTCGGTGAGCACGCCGAGTCGCTGTCCGATCTGGGCCTGGGCGAAGGCGGCGGCCTTGGCGCGGCCGAGGCGGGCCATGGCGGCAGCGCGTTCGGCGGCGGCGGTGCCGGGGACCTGATGGGGGAAGGTGGCGGCGGGAGTGCCCTGTCGTGCCGAGTAGGTGAAGACGTGCAGGTGGGTCAGGGGCAGTCGCCGCACCGCCTCGCTGCAGGCCACGAAGTGCCTCTCGGTCTCGCCGGGGAAGCCGACGATGATATCCGAGCCGAGGCCGAGGCCGGGTGCCGCGCGGACCGCGCTCCAGGCGAGGTCTTCGAACTCGGCGAGGGTGTAGCGCCGGTTCATGGCCTTGAGGATGGCGTCGTCGCCGTACTGCATGGGGAGGTGGAGGAACCGGCACAGTCGCGGCTCGGCCGCGAGGAGTTCGATGACGCGGGGCAGTGCCGGCCCGGGCTCGGTCGAGCCGAGGCGCAGTCGGAAGGCAGGGTCGAGGTCGAGGACGGCGCGGGCGAGGTCCGCGAGGTCACGGCCGCGGTCGCGGTAGGTGGCGATATTGACGCCGGTGAGGACGATCTCGCGGTGGCCGCGTTCGAGGAGCGCGGCGGCTTCGCGGAGGCAGTCGTCCCAGCGTCGTGAGCGTGCCGCGCCGCGGAGGGTCGGGACGATGCAGTAGCTGCAGTGGAAGTCGCAGCCCTCCTGGATCTTGAGGGCGGCGCGGGTGCGTTCGTGGAAGAGTCCGGCGCCGGCTTCTTCGAAGGCCTCCGGGGCGCTGTCGCGCGGCGGCGTGTGGCCGGTCAGGAGGCGCGGCTGGTCGGGCCGGCGGCCATCGGCGGGGAGGGCCTCGCCGAGGCGGTTCTTCACGACATTGCCGACGACGAGGTCGGCGCCATCCTCGGCAGCCCAGGTGGCGGGGTCGATCTCGGCGGCGCAGCCGACCAGGGCCAGGACGGCCTCCGGCCAGCGCCGGCGGGCGGCATGGAGGGCCTTGCGGGTCTTGGCGACCGCCTCGGCGGTGACGCCGCAACTGTTGATGACGCGCACCTCGGCCGGCGCCGACCACGGCACGAGGGCGTAGCCATGGCGGGCGAGGTCATCGGCGATGAGGGCGCTCTCGGTCTGATTGAGGCGACAGCCGAGGGTGAGGATAGCGGCGCGGCGGGCGCTGGTGTCTCCGGGTGTCATGCCTGTTCCAGCCAGCGTCGGTAGCGCCGGTCGAGGGTAGCCTGTCGGCGCGGGTCGGGTGGGAAGGCGGTCCGGCGGGCGGTCGCGGGCGGCCCGAGTCGGGCGCCGGTGGCCATGGCGGCGGCGCCGAGGAGGGCATCGCCGCGGCCCTGGGTCAGTGGCGTCCCGAGCACATCGGCCAGGATGCCGAGCCAGACGGCGCTGCGGCTGCCGCCGCCGAGGGCGGCGATCTCGTCGGCCTGTCCGCCGGCCTGCAGGGTGACCTCGATCAGACGCCGCAGAGCGAAGCCGATGCCCTCGAGGACGGCGTAGGCGCGCAGGGCGGCCTCCGTCGACTCGCCCGACCACGCCGCCGGGCCGCGCAGGCGCTGCGGCCAGAACAGCGGCGCCGCGTCCTGCCGGGCGGCGTCGATGACGCCCTGGGCGGCGCGGTCGAAGGCCTCCGGCGGCTCGCCGGGGAGGATCTGCTGGCGGGCCCAGTCGAGGGCCTGGCAACCTTCGTCGATGGTGCTCAGCTCGTAGAACGACCCGCCGGGATACGGCCCCCAGCAGGCGCCGGCGTGGTACGGCCCCGGGGTGCGGCCGGTGTGGCGGTAGACGACCAGGGCGGTCCCGAGAGTCACGACCATGCCGCCGCGCTCGCAGGCATTGCCGAAGGCGCCGGCGGTCTGGTCATTGCCGGCGAAGGTCACCCGCAGGCGAGTGCGGAAGGCCGCGTCGGCCGGTGCTGCCGTGGCATGGACGGCCGTGCCGACGTCGACCAGTCGGGGCATCTGTTCCAGGGCGAAGCCGGCGGCCGCGATGGCCTCGAGCCACCAGGTGCCGCGGGCCAGCGAGCAGGCGCCGCCCATGGCGGCGAGGTTGAGGTCGGTGGTGTTGGGTACGCCGAGGCGCATGGCGATGAAGCCGGGGAGCATGGCCATGGCGGCGGCCTGGCGGACGCGCGCCGGGTCGTGGTCGGCGAGCCAGCGCATCTTGCAGAGCTGGAGCTGTGGGATGGGCGGCGCGAAGCTGCAGTGCGTGTGGAAGGCGTCGCCGAGGCGCGCCGTCAGGGCGGCGGTGGCGTCGTCGGCACGGCGGTCGAGCCAGCTATAGAACGGCGTCAGCGGCTGCCCGGCGGCATCGACGAGGGCGAAGGTCTGCGCCTGGCTGTCGAGGGCGACGTCGGTGATATCGCCGGGGGCGACGCCGGCGGTCTGGCAGGCCTCTCGGGCGACCTGGCGGAAGCCGTGCCAGAGGTCCTCGGCGGGGAGTTCGACTTCGGGGCCCTGGTCGCGGCTGTAGCGCACCGGCACCGCGGCTTCGGCGAGGCGGTTGAGAGCGGCGTCGAAGAGGGCGCCCTTGAGGTTGGTCGAGCCGCAGTCCACGGCCAGGATCAGGGGTGAGGGAACGGCCATGGTGCGTCACTCCTTCGCCGGGGCCCGCACGACACGGCCGCTGAGCAGGGCCAGGATCAGCCCGACCAGGACCAGGGCGGTGCCGCCGATGGTGTAGGCGTTGAGGCGTTCATGACGGATGACCACGGCCAGGACCGTGGCCAGGACCGGCTTCAGGAAGAACGACACCGAGGCGCGGTAGGCTGAGGTCCGTGCCAGGCCGTAGTAGTAGAGGCCATAGCCGGCGGCGGTGCCGCCGAGGACCAGGTAGGTGACCGGCCAGATGGCCTTGACCAGTTCGGGGCCGATGGGGACCTGGCTGTGCCAAAGGCCGAAGGGCAGCACCATCAGGCTACCGAAGAGTGCCGAGCCGCCCATGGTCACCATCGGGCCGTAGCGCGGGATGATGCGCCGCGAGATGCAGACGCTGCAGGCGAAGAGCGCCGCCGAGGCCAGCATCACCAGGAGGCCCTTGATCGAGTCGCTCTCCGGGCGGCCGGACTCGAAGGCGAAACAGAGCACGCCGCTGCCGCCGAGGAGGACGGCGAGGGCCTTGCGCCAGGTCAGGGTCTCGCGGTTGATCAGCGGCGCCAGCAGGGCCACGAACACCGGGTTGGCGCTGAAGACCACGGCCGACGAGGAGGCATTCCGGAAGGCGAGGATGGCGACGTGGAAGAGGGTGATGCTGAGGGCGACGCCGACGAAGCCGTTGAGGGCCAGGATGCCGGCATCGTCCGGGCGCAGTCGCAGGCCGCGGCGCCAGGCCGCCGGCAGGCCGATGGCCAGGAGGCAGAGGCCGGTCACGAAGAAGCGCAGGAAGACGAGGAAGTACGGATCGATGGTGGCGTTGCAGGTGACCTGGATCGCCTTGCTGGCAATCTCCACGGTGCTGAACAGCACGATGGCACCCAGGAGGGCTGCCGAGCCGGTCCACGCTGCCGAGTCGCTGGACTGAGTCATAGGGGGGTGACCTCTCCACGGCGGACGCTGTAGGTGGCTGCCGCCAGGGCGGTCAGTTCCTTGGGACATTCGGTCGCTGTCATGACAATCTGATCGGCCTGGCCGACGGCTGTCAGGAAGGCCTGCCGGCGCACCGCATCGAGTTCGCCGAGGACGTCATCGACCAGGGCGACGACGGCGCGACGGCTGCCGACGCCGCGACGGGCCCGCGCCAAGGCCGCCAGGCGCAGCGCCAGGCAGGCCATGCGGCACTCGCCCTCGGAGCCATAGGCCGAGAGGGCCCGGCTCCCGAGGCCGATCGCCAGGTCGGCCCGGTGCGGCCCGACGGAGGTATGCCCGTCACGCTGGTCGCGTTCCCGTGAGCGCCGCAGCGCCTGCGACAGGCTCTCGGTCACGCCCTCGTCACCCCGGGACGCCGCCTCACGGGTGACGCCCGGGCAGGTGTAGCTCAGCGAGAAGGCCTCGTCCTGGCTGTCCAGCAGCGCTGTCGAGAGCGCCGTCAGTTCGACCTCGAGGTCGGCGAGGTACTCTCGCCGGGCAATCTCGATGCGGGTGCCATGCCGGACGATCTGTTCGTCGTAGGCCTCCAGGACCCCGCCCGGGTACTGCTCCGGCCGGCGCAGGATCATATTCCTGGCGCTGACCGCGCTGCGGTAGCTCTGCAGGTCGGCGAGGTACTGTCCGCGGCCCTGGCTGATACTGACATCGATGAATCGCCGCCGGACGGCCGCCGCGCCCTTCACGAGTTCGAGGTCCTCCGGCACCAGGGGCACACAGAGGAAGCTGTTGATGAAGGCGCTGGCGCGTTCCACCGCTTTGCCATCGACCTGGAGGACGCGCCGGTCGCTCTGGCTGATGGCGAGATTGAGGCGCGGGCCGCCGTCGTCGCCGCTGATCTCGCCGCGAAGGGCGAATCCGGGGCTACCCCAGGCACGCAGTTCGGCGGCAGTCTGGGTGCGGAACGAACGCAACAGGCCGAGGTAGCCGATGGCCTCCAGGATGTTGCTCTTGCCCTGGCCGTTGCGGCCGACCAGGAGGGTCATACCGGCGCCAAACGACAGATCGAGCTGGCGCAGGTTCCGGAAGTCCCAGGCCTGCAGCCGCGACAGAGTGCCCATGGGTCGTGGCCTGCGTTGTTGCGACGTCAGGTCCGCATGGGCATGACGACGTAGAGGAAGCCCTCGTCACCCGACAGGGCCACGGGGCTGAACTCGTCGTTGAACTGCATGATCACCTGGTCGCACTCGAGCTGCTTGACCGGCTCCGTGAAGAACACCGGGTTGAACGCGATGGCCAGGGGATCGCCTTCGTACGAGACCTCGATCGGCTCCTTGGCCTCACCGACTTCGGGGCTCGTCGCCGAAACCACCATCTCGGCCGACGACAGGTTCATCCGCACCGCACCGCTGGTCTCGCTGACCACCATGCCGACACGGTTCAGGGCCTCCGCCAGGGGCAGCCGCGGCATCGCCACCGAGTGCGCAAAGGCGGCGGGGACCACCTGACGGTAGTTCGGATAGCTGCCCTCGACCAGCTTCGTCTCCAGACGCGTCGTGCCGAATTCGAAGGCGGCCTTCGACTCGCTCAGGCGAATCGTCACATCGCCCTCGCCCTCGAGCATCCGCGACAGCTCGGCGACGCCCTTGGCCGGCAGGATGACATCGCCATCCGGGATGCCCTCGCCATTGAGGTGGCGTTCGACCAGGGCGAGGCGGCGGCCGTCGGTGGCGGCAACCGTCATCAGGCCCTGCCGCACGCTCAGCAGAATACCACTGAGGACATGGCGCGTTTCGTCGGCGCTGGTGCAGTACGAGACCTTGCCGAGCGAACGCCGCAGCTCACTGCCGGGCATGGAGAAGGACCAGTCCTCGACGAAGTCGCTGTCCCGCGGGTACTCCTTGGGGTCAAGCCCGAGGATGCGGAAGAACGCCTTCTTGCACGAGACGCTCGTATTCTGGGTCTCGTCGGTGTGGAGCTGCACGTCGCCGTTGGGCAGGGCTCCGACGATCTGCACGATCTTGCGGGCCGGCAACGTCGCACAGCCTGCCTCCTCCACCACCGCCGGGATGGTCGTACGAATCGACATCTCCATGTCCGTTCCGGAGAGGTGCAGGAAGCCCTCCTCCGTCTCGGCCAGGATCGTCGTCAGAACCGGCACCGGCGTGCGTACATTCACTACATTGGCCACCAGCCTCAGTGCATTGAGGAGCTGGTCGCGTGCAACCGTGATCTTCATGGTCCGGGAGTCCCCTGCTGGCGGCCGCTGCGCAGCCACTGCTTTCTCTATATAGAAGGATTAAAGAAGTACTATCATTAGGGCTGTTGGCAAGTCAAGCAGAAGCACGTAAGTCGTTTTGGCTGTATATCATAGCCCTATGCATGAGCCTCTTGAAAAGGTGTGTACAACCTGTGCCTGTCGCAGTGGATAACCTTATCCCCAGTCTATCCACGGGGTTATCGCCGTGCTATTGTCAGGCTTATCCACAGGGAAGGCAGGTCCCATCCGACCTCGTCATGGCTGGCACGGACCGGCCTGGGCTCTTAGGGTATGGCTCCCATGGACAAGCACCTCTGCACACTGTGTCAGCGTCTGCCCGAACTGCAAGAAGTCGCCGCGGATATTCAGGCGGCGGCGGCGTGCTGTATCGGGTCCTTCCGTTCTGGCGGGCGGCTGTTCCTCTGCGGCAACGGCGGCAGCTTCAGCGACGCCGAGCACATTGCCGGGGAGTTGATGAAGGGCTTCCTGAAGCGTCGGCCGGTGGCGTCGGCGGAGCAGTCGTCGTTACGGGCCGTCTGCGGGTCGGATGGCGAGGTCCTGGCCAGGTCGCTGCAGGGCGGCCTGCCGGCGCTGGTGCTGGGCAGTGAGCGCTCGTTGAGCACGGCCGTGAGCAACGACAACGACCCGGGTCTGATTTTTGCGCAGCCGCTGTATGTCATGGGCCGTCCCGGCGATGTCTTTCTGGGGATCTCGACCTCGGGCAACGCCCGCAACGTCGCCCTGGCCTGCCAGGTGGCACGCCATCGCGGCCTGCACACGATCGGCCTGACGGGCCGTTCGGGCGGGCGTCTGCGCGAACTGTGCGAGCACTGCATCGGGGTTCCGGCCGACGAGACCTACCGGGTTCAGGAACTCCATGTGGCGGTGTACCACTGTCTCTGCGCGATGCTCGAGGCGGCCTTCTTCGACGACTGACCGCGTTGCCGGTGCTGGCGGTGGGGTGGCAGGCGGCTGGCGCCAGACGCGGTCCCGGCGGCGGCGATACGGCGCCGTGCGGCGTCGTCTCAGCGGCGGATGCCAGGCATGGACCGGGCGGCGGGCCGTGGCGGCGCGCCGAGACATTGACATCGTTTTTGGCGGGCGGTACAATAACGGCCGCTGGCGGGCTGAT
>JAAYZO010000336.1 GCA_012514865.1 Lentisphaerota bacterium
GCGCCGGGTGCCGCGCCGGGCTTTTCCCACGATTCTGTCGGTGCCCATCCTGGAAGGACACCGAAACGGTTCCGTGGAGCGCGCGCAGCACGCCCCACGGCACCATGGACTTGCGAACCACGCGCCCCAAAGGGATGCCGGAACCGTGCCCGGGAAGAACTGCCCCGGGCGTCGCGGCGGCCCTGTGCTTTTGGCGCCATCTATGGTATAGTTAGGGGTTCAGGCCGGGCGAGACGCTAGGCGTAGTGCCCGGAGGGGGTCCAGCAGTTACCGAGTTCCTTCCTGTCGAGGTGGTTCCATGGGCACGATTGAGCATTGGCCGGAGATCTCCCGGCATATCTGGGACGTCAAGTACCGCTATCACCGTGGCGAGGTCGCCCTGGACGAGGACATCGACGCGACCTGGCGCCGCGTGGCGCGCGCCGCGGCGCGCCAGGAGGCCGACGCCGACCTCTGGGCCGAGCGCTTCTACAGCGACCTCCTGGCGGACTTCCGCTTCCTGCCCGGCGGGCGCATCCTGGCCAACGCCGGCACCGACCGCGACTGCACCACCATGTTCAACTGCTACGTCATGGGCGCCATCGGCGACTCGATCGAGGGCATCTTTGACGTCGTCAAGGAGTCGGCGCTGACGCAGAAGCAGGGCGGCGGTGTCGGCTACGACTTCAGCACCATCCGTCCGCGCGGCAGTCACATCCAGGGCGTCGACTCGCCGGCGTCCGGTCCGCTGAGTTTCATGCAGGTCCTCGATGCGACCTGCCGGACGATCATGAGCGCCGGTCAGCGCCGTGGTGCCCAGATGGGCATCATGCGCTGCGACCACCCCGACATCGAGGCCTTCATCGAGGCCAAGCGCCACAACGGCGCCCTGCAGATGTTCAATCTCTCGGTGGCGGTGACGGATGCCTTCATGGAGGCGGTCAGGAACGACCAGCCCTGGGACCTGGTCTTCAAGGGCAAGGTCTACCGGACCATCCAGGCGCGCTCGCTGTGGGACAAGATCATGCGTTCGACCTACGACTATGCCGAGCCCGGCATCTTCATGGTCGACCGCGTCAACCGGCTGAACAACCTGGCCTACTGCGAGACGATCAGCGCCACGAATCCCTGCGGCGAGCAGCCCCTGCCGCCGTACGGCGCCTGCCTGCTCGGGAGCGTCAACCTGACGCGTTTTGTCAAGGACCCGTTCACGGCGCAGGCGAGCATCGATCTGGAGGCCATGGCCCGGACGGTCGCCGTGGCGGTGCGTTTCCTCGACAACATCATCGACCTGTCGATCTATCCGCTCGAGAAGCAGCGTGCCGAGGCGGTTGCCAAGCGCCGCATGGGCATCGGCCTGACCGGCCTGGGCGACGCCCTGATCTTCCTCGGGCTGCGCTACGGCTCACCGGCTGCGGTGGACCTTGCCGAGAAGGTCATGGCGGGCATCAGCGAGGCAGCCTACGCGGCCTCGGCCGACCTGGCCGCCGAGAAGGGCGCCTTCCCGGAGTACGTCGCGGCGGACTACCTGAAGGCGCCGTTCATCCAGGCCCTGCCCAAGGCCGTGCGCGAGCGCATTCGCCGCCAGGGCATGCGCAACTCGCACCTGACCAGCGTCGCCCCGACGGGCACCATCTCGCTCCTCGCCGGCAACATCAGCAGCGGTATCGAGCCGGTCTTCGCCTGGCACTACACGCGGCGCATCCGCCAGGGCGATGGCGAGGCCACGCGCGAGCATGAGGTCCTCGACTACGCCTACGCCGAGTACTGCCGTCTGCACGGCCGGCCTAAGAGCGACGATGACCTGCCCGCGGCCTTCGTGACCACCGACACCATCTCGCCGCGGGAGCACCTCCTCATGCAGGCGGCCCTGCAGAAACACGTCGACAGCGCCATCTCGAAGACCATCAACGTCCCTACCGATTTCCCCTTCGAGGACTTCCAGGACATCTACACCCAGGCCTACGACCTCGGGCTGAAGGGCTGCACGACCTTCCGCCCGAGCGAGCACATCACCGGTGTCCTGGTCCGCAGCGAGCCGACCCCGGCCGCCAAGCCGCCGGCGCCGGTGCGCGCCGAGCTGCCGTCGCGGCCCGGAGCCCTGACCGGCACCACCTACAAGATCAAGACGCCGCTCTCGCCGGATGCCTTCTACGTCACCATCAACGACATCTGCGAACAGGGCATCACGCGGCCGTACGAGGTCTTCATCAACACGAAGAACCTCCAGCATTTCAGTTGGATCGTGGCCATGACCCGGCTGATCTCGGCGGTCTTCCGGCGTGAGACCGACCCGTCCTTCCTGGTCGACGAGCTGAAGAGCATCTACGACCCCACCGGCGGCTACTTCAGCCACGGCGAGTACGTGCCCTCGCTGCCGGCCGAGCTGGGCCGGGTCATCGCCGCGCATCTGCAGAAGCTCGGGATCATGGCCCCGAACGGCCACGCGCACGGGATCGCACCCGAGGGCGCCGCGGCTGCGGCCGGCGGTCACGCCGGGGCGCTCGAGCCGATCTGCCCGAAGTGCCACCAGCCCGGCCTGGTCATGCAGGAGGGCTGCCTGAAGTGCCGGCACTGCGACTACAGCAAGTGCGGCTGAGGGCCAACCCGGGCCGGGGCTGACCGAAGATCGCGTCAGCGCTCACCCGGTCACCCTGAAGGGGTGCCAGATCGTAGCCGGGGGTCGCGCGTAGCACGACCCCCGGAACCGCGAACCCACACACCACGCACCCTGAAGGGGTGCCAGAACCGGACTTTCAAACAGCCCTGGCCCCGGCCTGCCGCGGGTTGCCGCGGCGCCGGGGGCGGGTATACTCTCCTGGCGTCGCGGTCCTGCAAGGAGTCCTGCTATGCGCTTCAGTCTTCCTCCGGTGATGGCGTCGGCGTTGCTCGCTTCGGCGGCGGCTCTCTCGGCAGCCGAGTGGCTCGACCCGGCGGGTGCCGAGCCCGAGGCCGATGGCAGTGTACTTTGGTATGACCTCCTGAGCCTCGGCCTCCAGGGCCGCGGCTGGGACGCATCGGCGACGGCGACGCCCTACGACCGCCTGCCGGCGGCGGCTGAGGGCAAGGTCCCGCCGGCGGTGTGGACACTCAGCCACAACTCGGCCGGGATGTATGCCGATTTCGTCACCGACGCCACGACGCTGCGGGCGCACTGGGTGCTCCGTTCCGAGAAGCTCTCGATGAACCACATGGCGGCGACCGGCGTCAGCGGCGTGGACCTCTATGTACGTCAGGACGACGGCACCTGGCGCTGGGCCGCTGTCGGCCGGCCCGAAGCCACCGAGAACACCGCCGTGCTGCTCAACGGTGTGCCGCCGGGCGAGCGCGAGTTCCGGCTCTACCTGCCTCTGTACAACGGCGTCTCGAAGGTCCGCCTCGGCATTCCGTCCGGGAGCCGCCTCGGCCGGGTCGCGCCGCGTTCCGGCGAGCCGGATCGTCCGGTGGTCATCTATGGCACCTCGATCACCCAGGGCGGCTGCGCCAGTCGTCCCGGCATGGCGCACCCGGCCATTCTCGGGCGCCGTCTGGGGGCGCCGGTGATCAACCTCGGCTTCTCCGGAAGCGGCCGCATGGAAGCGGCCCTCGGCGAGCTTCTGGCCGAACTCGACCCGGCGCTCTATGTCCTGGAATGCCTGCCGAACATGGGTGCGCCCGAGATTCGCGAGCGCGTGGTGCCCTTTGTGCGGACGCTGCGCCAGGCGCACCCGCGCACGCCGGTACTCTTGGTCGAGGACCGCACTTACTGCGGTGCCTTCCTGGTGCCCTCGCAGGCCGAGCGCAACCGCACCAGTCGCGAGGCCTATCGCGAGGCCTACCGCCAGCTCCAGGCCGAGGGCGTCGAAGGGCTGTACTACCTGGAGGGCGCCGACCTGATCGGTCACGATGGCGAGGGCGCCGTCGACGGCTCCCACCCCACCGACCTCGGCTTCGTGCGCATGGCCGACGTCATGGAGCCGCCGATGCGGCTCCTGCTGAACCGCTGAAGCCCGCAGCCCGGATCCGGCCGGGGCAGGCGTCGCGGGTCACCCGCCCCCCGACGCCGCCGGCCGCCCGGTGAGGAGACGCACGATGCTTCCGGCAGTCTCGATCCAGTCGGTGCGCTGTGTCTACCGCGACGACGAGCACCACGCCTTCACCGATCTGTGCCGGTTCGGCGGCTGGCTCTACCTGGCCTTCCGGAGCTGCCCGGCCGGCCATGGCATCTCGGCCAAGGCCCGCATACGCATCCTGCGCAGCCGCGACGGCCGCGACTGGTCCGAGGTGGCCCTCTTCGGAGTGCCGGACCGCGATACGCGCGACCCGCATCTGCTCGTCTTCCGTGACCGCCTCTTCGTCTATACCGGGACCTGGCTCTGCCCGGAGGGCTGGACCGCCTTCGACATCAACGACCACCTCGGCTACGCCGCCTGGACCGCCAACGGCACCGACTGGGTGGGCCCACGGCCGCTCGAGGGCACCTACGGTCATTACATCTGGCGCGCTGCCGCCCATGGCGACCGCGCCTACCTCTGCGGCCGCCGCAAGCATGCCTTCAACCTGGCCCGCCGGGGCGAGGGCGGCTACGACACCGAGGCGGCCATGCTCGAGAGCGAGGACGGCCTGGTCTGGCGCTACCGGGGCCTCTTCAACGACACCTGGGGCGACGAGACCGCCTTCGTGTTCAGCCCCGATGGCACGGTCACGGCCGTCGGGCGGCGTCTGGAGAACCGTTCCGCGGTGGTGTTGCGCGCCGCGCCGCCGTATGACTCATGGGAGCGCCGGGAACTCGATCGCCACGTCGGCGGTCCGATGCTCGTCGAGTGGCAGGGCCGGCTGCTGGTCGGCGGCCGTAAGGCGCTGGCGGCGCCGGTGACGGCCCTGTACTGGCTTGTCGACGGGCAGCTCCACGAGATCGCCGAGCTGCCGAGCGGCGGCGACAACTCGTACCCCGGCTTCGTCAGCATGGGCCCGGACGTCGGGCTGCTGTCCTACTACTCGAGCCACGAGAGCCGCAACGGTAGGCCGAGCACCGCCATCTACCTGGCGGATCTGCGGCTCGACAGCGCCGGCGTTGGCAAGTAGGTCCGCGGCGCCGCCCGTGGACCTCCCGGGCGCCGGCGTTGGCAAGCAGGTCCGTGGCGACGCCCGTGGACCTCCCGGGCGACGTCCACGGCGCCCGGGAAAGAACTGGCGCGGCGCGCCGCAGCGGACAAGGCTATCGGTCACGCCAGGTTGCCGTCCTTCATACGAGCCAGGAGGCCGCGAAGATATCGATGATCAGCACGATCCGCCGCGGCCTGTCACGCCTGATCTCCGGCCTCTGCCTGGCCATCGGAGCGGCCTCGGCCGCGCCGCCCCCCGCCGCCGAGGCGGCCCCGGCCGCCGCCGCGGCCGCCTGGCCGATCCACCGCGGCGATGCCCGCCTGACCGGGCGCACCCCCGAGCGCCTGGACGAGTCGCCGGCGCTGCTCTGGTCGGTCGTCCTCGGCAGCGCTCCGCAGGGCGCCCCGGTGATCGCCGACGGGCGTGTCGTGGTCGGCACCGGCGACGGCCTCGTGCACTGCCTGGACCTGGAGACCGGCCGGGCGCTCTGGCAGGCATCGGCGGGTGCCGCCATCGAGGGGCCGCCGTTGCTCGACGCGGGCATGGCCTTCGTCGGGACGACCGCGGGCGCCCTGCGGGCCTTCCGCCTGTCCGACGGCACACCGGCCTGGACCTTCCTCAGCGAGGGGCCCATCCTCGGCGGCGCCAACCGCGCCCGCAACGCCGCCGGACAGGACTGCGTGGTCTTCGGCAGCCATGACATGAAGCTCTACTGCCTCGACGCCCGCGAGGGCGTCCTGCGGTGGTCCTTCGAGACCAGCAACTACGTCCACGGGACCCCGTCCATCGACGGCGACCGCGTCGTCTTCGGGGGCTGTGACGGCATCCTGCACGTCGTCGGCCTCGAGGATGGCAAAGAACGGCACGCCGTCGATGTCGGGACCTACATCGCCGCGCCGGTGGCGGTCGAGGCCGGCGTCGCTTACCTCGGGCACTACGGGGGTGAGGTCCTTGGCATTGACCTCGCCACGGCCGCGGTGCGCTGGCGGGTGAGCCCGTCGGCGCCGGCGGAGGCCTTCATGGCACCGCCGGGTCTGAGCGAGGCGTTGGTCCTGGCCAGCGCCCGCGATGGCGTCCTGCACGGCCTCGACCGCCAGACCGGCGCGAGCCGCTGGGTCTTCCGGTCGGCCGGTCCGGCCCTTGGCGGCATGGTGGTGGGCCGCGAGGCCGCGGCAGTTGCCAGCGAGGACGGCCGACTCTATGGTGTGTCGCTCGCCGACGGCCGGCGGCTGTGGGCCTACGACGTCGGGTCGCCGCTGACCACCGGCGTGGCGGTGGCGGGCGGCCGCCTGGTCGTGGGCGCTCAGGATGGGCGCCTGTATGCCTTCCGCAGCGGTCTGAAATAGACACCGCGAGGCTTCCGCGAGGTGGTTTGACGGGGCCTGACTGCGTCGGCCCCGGGAAAGGTGAGGCAGTCATGATGGGACGATGTCTGGCCGTGGCGGTGCTCTCCAGCCTGTCGGTGACGATGGCCGCGGAGACGGTCTTTCCCGTGACCGGCGGCGACGAGGCGATCGCC
>JAAYZO010000337.1 GCA_012514865.1 Lentisphaerota bacterium
CCTGAACACCTCCGGAGCGCGCCCCGTCCGCAACGCAACCCCCCACGCCACCGCTCTCACGCGCGTCAGAGCGCCGGGAGCATCGCTGACCAAACATGCAAGCCGGGAATCTTCAAACAGCCCTGCGCGCATTCCGGCGGGGCTTGTATTCGGGGGCTGGCGGTAGCACTGTAGCGGGCCATACCGCCAGTGGCCGCGGATGCAGGCACCCATGAACGACGGCATCGGCAGACTACTCAATCAGCGTGAGATGACCCGCCTGGCCAGCCTGGCGCTGGGCTCGCGCTTCACGGTCGAGGGCACCCTCGCCGGGGCGCATCGCAGCCCCCTGAAGGGCTTCAGCGTCGAGTTTGCCGACTACCGGCAGTACGTTCCCGGCGACGACCTGCGCCACCTCGACTGGCGTGTCTATGGCCGCAACGAGAGGCTCTACGTGCGGCAGTACGAGGAAGAGTGCAACCTGCGGGTGTACCTCCTCGTCGATGGCTCGAAGTCGATGGCCTACGCCCATAAGGGGCCGACGAAGTACGCCTGTGCGGCGAAGCTGGCCGCGGCGCTGGCCTATGTCACGACGCACCAGCAGGACAGCGTCGGGCTGACCCTGTTCGATTCGGAGATCCGTACGCAGGTGGCGGCCCGCGGCGGCCTGGAGCACCTCCGGGTGCTGGCCAATCTCCTGGCCGACCACGAGCCGTCCGAGGAGACCAACGTGGCCATGACCCTGCACCGCCTGGCCGAGCGCGTGCGACGGCGGGCCCTGGTCGTGATCATCAGTGACCTCCTCGACGACCTGGAGCGCATCCGCAACGCCCTGGCGCATTTCCGGCGGCGCAAGCATGACGCCATGGTCTACCACGTCCTGGATCCGGCCGAGATCGAGTTCCCCTTCCGCGACATCGGCAACTTCCAGGACCTGGAGTCCGGCGAGACCCTGGTGACGAACCCGCGCGAGATCCGCAGTGCCTACCAGGAGGCCTTTGCCGAGTTCCTCTTCGCCTGCCAGCGCATCTGCGCCGGCCTCGATATCGAGTACGCCCTGGCAACGACCGACAAGCCGGTAGGGACTTTCGTGCAGGAACACCTCAACCGCCGTCGGCGCGCCGGACGATGAGGCGGTCGATCTTCGGACTGGTGAAGGGAAACGCCCAACGTCGAACGCTCAACAGCAAACGTCCAAGGCGGAGAGGGAAACGCCCAACGCCCAACGCCCAACGCCCAGCGCTCAACAGCAAACGTCCAAGGCGGAGAGGGAAACGCCCAACGCCGTAGAGGGAACTCCGAACTCCGAACTCCGAACTCCGAACTCTGAACTCCGAACTCTGAACTCTGAACTCTGAACTCTGAACTCTGAACTCTGAACTCTGAACTCTGAACTCTGAGCTCCGAACTCCCCGCCAGCCGCCGGCAGAGCGGCTGGCGGTTAACGTTGTCTGCGTAGGCTGTGTATGCCGTTCTTCTTAGCCAACTGGTATCTCCTGTTCGGCCTGGCGGCGGCGGTTCCCGTGGCGTTGCACCTGCTGCATCGCCGCAAGCCGCAGCCGGTGCCGTTCAGCACGCTTCGTTTCCTGCAGGACGCCATTTCGAAGACGCGCCGGTCGCGTCATGTGACCAACCTCCTGACTCTTCTGATGCGCGTCCTGCTGATCCTCTGTCTGGCCGCGGCCTTTGCCCAGCCGCAGGTTCGGCTGGCCTCGTTCATACCCGCGGGACCGCGCACCCTCGTGGTGATCCTCGACGGCTCCGCCAGCATGCGGTTCCAGGACGGCGAGCGGAGCTGCTTCGAGCGTTCGCAGGAGTGGATTGCGTCGCTGGTCGGCTCGCTGAGTGAAGCCGACCGCGTGGCGCTGCTGGTGCCGGGTCTGCCCGAGCCGCGGGTGGCCTTCCCGCCGGTCTCGGACCACCGCAGTGTCCTGCGGGCCTTGCGTGAGCTGTCGCCGGGTTACGGCGAGGCGCCTCTGGCCGAGGCGCTGGGCGATCTGGTGACGCGTCTGGACGACCTGGGCCGCGGCTCGGTCGGCACCGAGGTGCATATCTTCAGCGACTTCCAGTCGTCCGGCTGGCATGATGCCGACATGGCGGCGGTGAGCGCGCAGCTCGCCGAGCGCCGTGTGCTGCTCTTCCTGAACCGCGTTACGCCGGCGGTCGCGGCCAATGCCGGCCTGAGCAAGGCGGCGTTCTACCCGCCGGCGGTGCTGGGCGATGGCGAGTTCGAGGCGCGGGTGACCATCCAGACCTCGAGCCACTACAGCGGCGCCAGCGCCCTGCGCCTCAGCCTGCCCGGCGGCGAGCAGAACCGCATCGCCGTCGACCTCCTGCCCGACCAGGCCATCAAGAAGGGCATCGTCGGCCGCGCCAGCGGCGACGCCGCCGTGGTCATGGGCGAGCTGGAACTCGATCCGGATGGTTTTGCGGAGGACAACCTGTACCGCTTCTGCCTGCCGCGTCTGCCCGGCATACCGGTCCTCCTGGTCGATGGCGGCGCCCTGGGCGCCGAGGGCCGCCGCGACACCTTCTTCCTGCGCCACGCCATCCAGCCGCGCGGCAAGGCCACAACGCTGTTTCTGCCGACCGACCTGGATTGGCAGGGCTTCCTCGGGGGCGATCTGGAGCCGTACCGCGCTGTCTTCCTCTGCAATCCCCCGGCCCTCGACGAGGCGGCGGCGGCCAAGCTCGAGGCCTTCGCCCGCGCCGGCGGCACGGTGGTCCTGATGCCGGGTCAGCAGCGCGCCCTGGAGGCCGGCCTGGGCCGCCTGGCGGCGCTGCAGGGCCTGCGCGTGCGTCTCGAGGAGCTGCCGGAGGAACAGCACCTCGCCCTGGTCGCCTCGGAACGTTCGGCCGATCTCGAGAAGCGCATCCTGGCGATGATGCCGCCGCCGGCCGGGCTGGTCGTGCGCCGCCGACTGGTGCTCGAGAGCCTCCCGGAGGCGGCCGCGCCGGCCTTCCACTACGCCAAGGGCGGCGCCTTCGCCCTGCAGGCCCCCTGCGGCCAGGGCACTGTCTGGGTGACCAGCGTCAGCGCCAATCGCGACTGGTCCGAGTGGCCCTTGACGCCGTTCTTTGTGCTCTTCCAGCAGGAGCTGATCAAGGGCAGCATCCAGAGCCGCTTCTCGGCCCTGACCGGCGAGGTCGGCCGGCCCCTGGCGCTGGACTGGCCCGAGGACGCCACGGCCCTGGAGTTCCAGGTGCAGGACCCCGACGGGCGGCAGCGCCTGGTGCAGGCGAGCCGCGCCGATGCGAGCCGTCCGGTGATCCTGTCGGGCTTCGCGGCCCCCGGGTTCTACCGCCTCGAGCGCCAGGGCCGTGAGCTGACCCTGGCGATGAACCTGCCCGAGAGCGAAGTGGACCTGCGTTATCGTCAGGCCGGGGAGCTGTCGCTGGCGACGCAGGTCCTCCCGGCCTACCAGGCTGAGAGCTGGGCGGAGCATCAGGAGAACCTGGCGCGAGTGCGCCATGGCAAGCCGCTGTGGCCCCTGCTGCTCTGCGTTGCCTTCCTCCTGGCGGTCAGCGAGGAACTCTTTGCCAATCTGCGCAGCCGCGCGGTGGTCCTGCCGGAGGCCCTGCGTCAGTTCGTTCGGCGTGGAGGGCGTACCGGATGACCCCGCCCGGCGTGATCATCATCGACCCCGTCCTGCCGCCGTGGCTGATCCTGGCGCTGGTGCTCGCCGTCGGCTGGGGCGCCTGGCGGACCTACCGTGACTGCGCCCTGACGGGGCGGCAGCGCTGGCTCCTCTGGGCGCTTCGTCTGAGCGCGGTGCTGATCCTGTCGTGGCTGATGCTCCTGCCGCGGCAACGTTCAACGGTGGTGACGCGCGAGCCGCCGGTGCTGGTTCTGGCGTTGGATGTCTCGGCCAGCATGACCGACAACCCGGGGAAGCACCGCGAGACGCGCCGCGACCGGGCCCTGGCCTTCCTCGATCAGGGTCGCACCGCGGCGCTGTCCGAGCGCTACCGCGTCGTGCGCTACAGCCTCGGTGCCGAGCTCGAGGAGGGCCTGCCAGCGCTGGATGAGGTCGTCTTCAACGCGCCGCGCAGCCACCTGGGGACCTGCCTGAACCGCATGGTCGAGCGCCTGCGCGCCGAGAATCTCGCCGGGATCGTCCTCCTCACTGACGGCCTGGACCACTCGGGCGAGCGTCCGACACCGCATAGCCTGCGCGTGCCGGTCTTCATACCCGAGCTCGAGGAGCCCTTCGCGCCCGAAGCCGGCGCCGGCGCCGACTTCTGGATCGCCGAGGTCTCGCACCCGCGCCTGATGGCGGTGCACTGGAAGGCCGGGGTGGAGGTGCTCATCCGGCGTCGCGGCACCGCCGCCGCGGCCTTCCCCGTGCAGTTGCAGCAGGGCGGCCAGGAGGTGCGTTCGAGCCTGGTGCAGTTCGCCGAGGGCGAGACCTTCCGGCAGGTGACCTTCACGGTCGAGCCGGTTGCGGTCGGGCAGGCCCTCTACCGCGTCGAGATCGCGCCCGATGTCGCCATCGACAGCGTCACCGAGAACAACCGCCGCGAGTTCATGGTCGAGGTGACCGACCCCAAGAACAAGGTCCTCTACGTCGAGGGCGTGCCGCGCTGGGAGTTCAAGTTCCTTAAGCGCGCCCTCCTCTCGGAGCCGAACTACCAGCTCTCGGCCTACGTCCGCAGCGGCGACGGCCAGTTCATCAACTTCGACGAGGGCAGCGGCCAGGCCGCCGGCGACATCCCGCGCTTCACCCCCGAGGGCCTGCTCGGCTACCGCGTCATCGTCCTCGGCGACATGGAGGCGTCGGCGCTCTCCGACGACGACCGGCGGCATATCCGCGACTTCGTGGACAAGGGCGGCGGCCTGCTCCTGGTCGGCGCTGCCCGCAGCTACGGCCCGGGCGGCCTCATGCAGGCCGCCTACCTGCAGGACCTCATGCCGGCCCTCTCGGCGCCCGGTGCGAGCATGAAGGAGGGCCGCTTCAGCGTCGACCTCACCCCGGCCGGGCGCACGCATCCCGGCCTGGCCGACCTGGCCCTGGAGAGCGGCCTGCCGCCGCTGCTGAGCTTCTGGTCGCCGGTGACCGTCGGCGAGTTCAGCTCGGTGCTGGTCGCCGCCGGCGATGCCTCGCCGGTGGTGGCCGTGCGGCGTTTCGGGCAGGGCCGCGTCGCCATGCTGCTCAGCGACAGCCTCTGGCGCTGGCAGCTCGGCGAGTCCGAGGCCGGCGCCGACAAGAGCCTCTACAACCGCTTCGTGACCCAGGTCGTCTACTGGCTGGCGCCGAGCGAGAAGGAGGTCGAACGGAGCAGCCTGCTGCAGGTGGTGACGGCGCGTCCCGAGGTCGAACTGCGCGAGAAGGTCACCGTCGGAGCTATCTTCGACGCCGGCGAGGAGGCCGCGCGCGGTCTGACCTGCCGGGTGCAGACCCCGTCGGGCAAGGTCCAGGTCTACCCCATGCTGGCGGCAGCCCTTGGCAAGGACGTCGGCCTGGCGCGCACCGTCGACGGCTTCCGCAGCTTCTTCACCGCTCAGGAGCCGGGCCAGTACACCCTCACCGTGGCCACGGCCGACGGCACCCAGTCGGCCGGCCTGGTGCTCCTCGCCGCCGAGCCCGAGCATGAGCGCACCGGCGCGCCGCTGAACCGCGATTATCTTGCCGGCCTGGCCAAGGACACGGGCGGGCGTTTCGTCTCATGGTCGGAGCGTTCCGAGCTGCTGAAGGACCTGCCGCACACCACTCAGGAGTTCACTCAGGTCATCGAGCACAGCATCTGGGACCGCTGGTGGTGGATCGGGGTGCTCATCGCGCTGTTCTGCGCGGAGTGGTGGTGGCGGCGCAAGCTCGATCTGGTCTGAGGCCGAGGACGCGATGCTGACCGTATGGCTGCTCTGTTCTATCTTCCTGGCGCTGGTCGCCGAGGTCATCCTCGGCAACGTCGGCCTGCGCGTGCCGCTGTTTATGCTGGCGGCGTTCTACGTGACGGTCGTGCACGGCTGGCGCCGGCCGCTGGCCTGGCTGCTCCTCCTGGGTACCTGCCTGGATCTCGCCTACGGGCGGTCCTTCCCGGCCTCGCTGCTGGCCATGCCGGCGGTGCTTCCCCTGGCCATGTTCTGGCGTCGCCATGGCGACTGCCGGCACGCCGCGGCGCAGGCCCTCGCCGGCGCCGCGGTCGGGCTGCTGGCGGCCCTGGCCGCGGTCCTGGCGCTGGTCCTGCCGGGGGCGCGCTGGGATGGCGCCCTCGGCGGGGAGGTCATCCTGATGCTGGCCGAAGGCGCCCTCGGCGGCGGGCTGGTCCTGCCGCTGCTCTGCCTCGGCCTGGACGCGGTGGCCGAGGCGATGGTCTTCGACCGCTATCAGCAGGTGCGCCATGGTCGCTGACAGGCGCCTTCGGAGGTCCTGGCACGGCGGCCCCGGACCGGCCGGGCGTTCGGGGTGCGGGGTGTGCCCATGAGTGACGCCGGCGAGACCCATGGGCCGCACCGCGGCCGGCTGCTCATCCTGGCCGTCGCCATGCTGGGTGGCCTGTTCCTGCTTCTGGGGCGGCTCTGGCAGGTGCAGTTCCGCCATGGCGGCGAGCACAGCCGCGTCACACGCCGGCAGAGCGTGCGCCCGATCCGCCTCAACGCGGTCCGCGGCCGCATGATCG
>JAAYZO010000040.1 GCA_012514865.1 Lentisphaerota bacterium
ATGCGGTTTCGATAGGGCTGACGAGGTAAGGAATGTCGCAGCGACTTCGTGACAGCGTGACCGTCACGGCGATCGTGGCTGTGCTACTGCTGGTCCTCTGGGCGGTCCTGGCGGTGCAGCGCGCCCGTGAGCCGCGCTCGCCGGCGGCTACGCCAGAGCCGCCCGGCGCCACGACGGCCGAGGGTGGCGCCGGCGCCTCGCCGGCCGCGGTGGCCGCAGGGCCGCCGGGGGCGCCCTTGGCGCCGGGCGGCGCCGCCGCGCCCCCGGCGCGGGCCGTTGCCGAGACGGCGAGCACGGCGAGCGACGACACGATGCCGGCCGAGGGCGCCTGGTCAGCGCGGCCGCCAGCGGATTTCCGTCCGGAGGACCTGGCCGCCTGCGGGCAGGGCGTCGCGGTGTCTCTGGGCGACTATGAGGCGGCGGTGGGGTCTGAGTTCGAGGTGACGGTGCGGCTGACCGCGCCGGCCTTGGAGAGCTGCACCCTGGTCCTGGGTTACGACCGCCAGGCCTTGGCCGTGGTGCCGGAGAGCGTCCGGCCGGTCGGATCGGCATTTCGATCGGGCATCGAGGCCTACGGTGCCCCGGGCAGCGGCAAGATGGTGATCATCCACGCCGGCACGCCGGGTAAGAAGAACGTCGACGCCGCGGTGTCCGGTCCGGCTCTGACCTGGCGCCTGCGGGCGCTGCGTCCGGGCACGACGCGCCTGACGCTGCTGGCGGAGAGCTCATTCACCAGCGGGCGCGGCCTGGACGAGGCCGTCGAGGTCAGCGGCGGCACCGTCGCCATACACTGAGTGCCGCCCACAACAGGGCGGCAGGAGGACGACGCCATGCGCATAGTCTACCGAGCCATCGCCTGGCTCGTCCTTAGCGGGGCGGCCGTCTGGGCCGACACCACCATCACCCTGGGTACGTGGTCCGTGGTTCAGGGCGAGACGGTCGACGTCCGCGTGGCGGTGGCCAGCCCGATCCTGAAGGACCTGAAGGTCGCGGTGAGCTGGGATCCGGCGCTGGTGGAGGTAGTTCCGGACAGCCTCTGGGCCAGCCCGTCGCGGCTGTACAACGTGTGGGAGCCCGCCACGCCGGTGCTCGCCGAGGACTTCCTTGAGGTCCTGGCGGAGTCCTCGACGGTGCGGTTCCGCCTGCACGGCACCGACAACATCGGCCTCACGGGCTGGCGTGTTGCGGCGGCGACTGCGGGCGGGGCGCAGGAGGCGGTCTTCGGGTTCAGCCTGCGCGGTCTGGCGCGCGGGACGGCGGCCTTGGCGTTCGCGGGAGCGCCGTACGCACGGAATATGGACCCGCTCTACTACGATGAAGCGGTCACGCCGGTGGCGGGGTCGGTCCTGGTCTACCTGCCGGCGGGGCCAGTGCAGTTTGCGCCGCCGGGGGGGAGCTTCAACCACGCCATCGAGGCCACGATCACTTCGGAACATGCCCTCCGGGTGGTCTACACCCTGGACGGCACCGACCCCGACGAGAACAGCACGGAGCTTCCTGGCGGGCAGGCGTTGTTCCTCGATGGCGCCGACGGCGCGAGTATCGAGGTGCGGGCGCTGGCTCTGGGGGAGGCCAGTTCGTCACAGCGCGGCACGGCCGTCTTCAGCTTCGACCGGCAGGCTCCGGCGGTCACCGTGGCGCCCAGCGTCACGGCGCTGGGCCGGCCGGTGCTGAACGGCACGGTCTCCGAGGCAGGGGCCGTGGTCGAGGTCAGCGTCGATGGGACTGCCGCGGCGGCGGTGAATCACGGCGACGGCACCTGGAGTCTCGACCTGTCCGGGGTTCTGCCTGGCGACCTTGCCGAGGGCGTCTACGATGTCGTTGCCGTGGCCACGGACGCGGCCGGGAACCGCTCCGAGGACGACACGGTCGACGAGTTACGCATCGACCGCACGCCGCCGCAGGGCGCCTTCGTGATTGGCGCAGGCGGGCCGACCTGGGTGGCGTCTCGTGACGTCGAGCTGGTCATCGCGGTCGACGGTGCGGTGCAGATGCGCTTTCGCAATCAGGGCGGCGACTGGGTCGACTGGCTCCCTTCGGCCGCGAGTCACGCCTGGGGCCTGCTCGGGGGCGACGGCGCCAAGACGGTCGAGGCCGAGTTCCGCGATGCCGCCGGGAATCGTCTGGCCGTGAGCGACGCGGTCACCCTGGACACTGGCCTGCCGCAGTCCGCCATCACCACCGCGGGCACCTACGGGCCGCTGACCTGGCCGGGCGAGGTCAGTGGCACGGCGGTTGACGGCGTCAGCGGCGTCGCCCGTGTCGAGGTGCAGTGCAGCCGTGCCGGCGACGGCGCCTTCTGGGATGGCCAGGCGTGGGTTGCCGAGGGCGTCTGGCTGACGGCCTCCGGCACGGCCCTATGGAGCCTGCCGCTGGCGGGTTCCGCGTTGCCGGAGGAGGTGGCCGTGACGGTGCGCAGCCGTGCCGTCGATCGTGCCGGGAATGTCCAGGATCCCGTGGCCTCGGCGGTCCTGACGCACGACGGGACCCCGCCTGCGGGCGAGTTCAGCATCGAGGCCACGGGCGTGCTGGCGGTATCCTCGCCGGCGGTGACGCTGCGCAGCCAGGTGACGGGGGCGCAGTCGATGCGTTTCCGCGAGGGTGCCGGGGCCTGGACGGCCTGGCTGCCCTTTGCGGCGGAGCATCCCTGGGTGCTGTCTGCCGGCGACGGCCGCAAGACGATCGCGGCGGCCTACCGCGATGCCGCCGGCAACCTCCTCGATCTGTCGGATGACGTCCTTCTGGACCAGGCGGCGCCGGTGTCGAGTGTCGGCACGGCCGGCGGGTATGGCCCCGGGACCTGGCCGGGGGTCGTTTCCGGTGGCGCCACCGATGCCACCAGCGGTGTGGCGGGGGTGGTCGTCTCGATCGTGCGCCAGCTCGATGGGAATGCGGAGGCGGCCTGGGATGGCGTCGGCTGGGCGGTCGGGTCGGCGCCGGTGTGGCTGCCGGCGCAGCTCGCCGGCGCCGGCTGGAGTGTGCCGTTGCCGGCGGAGGCCCTCGACGACGGCCGGCGTTACGCAGCTGCGGCGCGTGCCACGGACCATGCCGGCAATGAAGAAGCCGCGGGGAGTGCCTCGGCGTTCATCTTCGATTCGACGGTGCCCGCGGGCGGCTTCACCATCGGCGCCGGCAATCCGCTGTACGTCAACGCGACCAGCGTTGTCCTGCACAGCGCCGTGAGCGCTGGCGACCACGACCTCGAGATGCGCTTTCGCAACGATGGCGAGGGCTTTCCCGCGGTCTGGGCGCCGTATGC
>JAAYZO010000338.1 GCA_012514865.1 Lentisphaerota bacterium
ACCACGCACCCTGAAGGGGTGCCAGAACCGAACGCTCAGACGGCCCTGCGTTCCGGCCGGTCCGGCTTGCATCTGGCCGCCGCCGTGGCTACTGTCAGCGGACATGCACCGGCGCCGCATTGGGTGAGCGCCGTTGCCCTCACCGAGCGATCGGCAGCAGTGCCTTCAGGGAACGGAGGACGACAATGATGCGCATGGTACGCAGTCTCGCAGCGGCGGCGGTCCTGGCGGCGGTGCCGGCCCTGGCGCAGGTGGCCCCGGATCCGGCCAAGACTGCCGAGGTCGTGGCCGGACGGGTTGCCGAGGCGCGCGCCTCGTGGTGGGGCTTCAACCCGGAGGACGCTACCGCGTCCCTTCAGGCCGCCATCGATTCGAAGGTCCCGAAGCTGATCGTGGACAACCTCGGCAAGCCCTGGGTCGTCGAGCCGATCACCCTGGTCAGCGACCAGGAGATCGTCTTCGAGGACGGCGTCGAGGTCGTGGCCAAGGCCGGGTCGTTCAAGGGCACCAACGACAGCCTCTTCCGCGCCGACAACTGCCGCAACATTACCCTGCGCGGCACCAACGCCACCCTGCGCATGCGCCGGGCCGACTACGATGACCCGGCACAGTACAAGCGCGCCGAGTGGCGACACAACCTCTCCTTCCGCAGCTGCACGAACATCAAGGTCTACGGCCTGACCCTCCTCGAGAGCGGCGGTGACGGCATCTACCTCGGCACCGCGACGCGCTGGGTCACCAACAAGGATATCCATATTAAGGATGTCGTCTGCGACCGGCACTACCGCCAGGGCATCAGTGTGATCACCGCCGAGAATCTCCTCATCGAGAACACGATCATGCGCGGCACCGCCGGCACCGCCCCGCAGGCCGGCATCGACTTCGAACCCAACCACCCCGAAGAACGCCTGGTCAACTGCGTCATGCGCAACTGCCGCAGCGAGGATAACGCGGGCTGCGGCTTCGTCTTCTACCTCACCCCGATGCGCTTCGTCTCGGAGCCGCTCTCCATACGCCTCGAGAACTGCGTGGCGACCGGCAACCGCAACGCCGCCCTGGGCTTCAGCACCGGCGGCACGGGCGACCTCTCCGTCGATGGCACCGTCGAGGTCAGTCAGTCGGTCTTCTCCTCCGACAGCGCTGCCGTGCTCCACGTCACCAAGCCCGCCAACCGCAGCCGGATGGTCCTGACCGACTGCCAGTTCATTGCGACGGGCACCGACCCGAACGGCGCCGCGCCGATCGTCGTGAGCAGCGGCCAGCACGCCGACACTCCCGCCGGCGGCGTCGAGTTTGTGCGCTGCCTCGTGCGCGACGCCCTCGAGCGCAACCCGGTCGCCTATCTCGACCGCAGCGGCGGCACGCCGATTGCCGACCTCGTCGGCACCCTCGCCCTCGAGCAGGCCGGCAAGGCCTCGCAGCTCACCCTCACTCCCGAACTCCTGGCCAAGTGGTTCCCGGTGAACGCCATGAAGCAGTACGCGCGCTTCTCCATCGAGGGCCTCACGCTGCGCGCGGCCGCCCCCGGCGCCGCCGCCGAGAAGTACGCCTTCGGCCATGCCGTCGTGCGCGTGGCGGGCAACTACATGCTCTACGCCAACGCCGGCGACACGGTCGCCCTCGAGGCGAGCTTCATGCAGGTCGGGAAGTACCAGGCTGACAACGCACCGATCACGGTCACCGCCCCCGACGGCAGCGTGGTCCTGGAGGCCAAGGCCGCCTTCCTGGCGGATACGACAGTCTCCTTCACCGCACCGGTCACCGGCGCCTACCGCATCCTGGCGCAGCCCCGCCAGAACCGCCTGGCCTTCAAGAGCAGCACACACCCGCTCTGCCTGCTCCAGGAGGGCAGCGTGCCGATCCGCCTCATCCACTCGGCCGGGCCCTTCTACTTCTGGATCCCCAAGGGTACCAGCGAGTTCGGCATCCGCGTCGCCGGCGAGGGCCTCGGTGAGGCTATCCGCGCCGCCCTGCTCGACGCCGAGGGCAACGTCCTCCAGGAGGTCGACAACGCCGTCGCGTCACATCAGTTCGACGTCGTCCTGCCTGAGCCCTCGGCCGGCGGCGTCGGCTGCCTCAAGCTCGCCAAGCCCAGCGCCATCGCCTGGGAGGACCACTACGTCGACCTGCGCGGCGTGCTGCCGCTCCTGGCACCCTCCCCCGAGGCCCTCATCATCCCGGCGGAGTGACCACCGGGCCGGCCGCACCCGACCACAACGGCACCCCGCGGCCGGCCAGATCGCGGCGCAGACGCTGAACGGCGACCTCCTTGGCCTTGGCCTCGACGTCGACGGTCAGCGTCAGCGCCTCCCACTCCGACGGAAAGTCGCCCGGGTCGATCAGGTCGGCGTGCAGGGTCGTCCCGGGGCCATCCCAGCCCTGCCGCGGGCTGGAGAGGTGGAAATGCGGCTCGCGCCCGCCCCAGGTCGCCACCGCCGCGGCCGTCGAGGCCGCGATGCCGAGGTCCTCGCCCAGGCAGCGCTGGTGGTGCCGGTCATAGACCAGCGGCACGCCGAGGTCGCGGCAGACCGGCAGGAGGTCGCCGACGCCGTAGACGCGGTCGTCATTCTCCAGCGCCAGGCGGCTGCGCAGGGGCTCCGCAAGGCTCTCGATGCTTCGCGCCAGGCGCGCCAGGGCCGACGGCTTGTCGCCATAGCCGCCGCCGTGGATGGTAATGACGTCGGCACCCACCCAGGCAGCGACCTCGGCCTGGTAGAGGAGCTCCTCGATCGAACGGCGCCGGATGTCCTCATCCGGCGAAGACAGCACCACGAACTGGTCCGGATGGAACGACAGCCGCAGCCCCAGCGCCCGGGCCCGCTCCCCCACCGCCAGGAAGGCACCCCGCAGGCCCGCGCCGCCGGGGAGGTCCGACACCGCGTAGCCGACCTCCGGCTGCGTTCGCAGGGGCAGGATCTGGCTGTTGATCCGGAAGGCCCCGATGCCGTGTGCGCCGCAGTACTCGATGGCCGCACGCAACGCCTGGACGTTGTGGCGACACAGCGCCTCCAGGCGTTCGAGCTGCACCGCCCGCGAACGCCCCCGCAACGCCGCGGCCGTGGTGCGGCGGAAGGCAATGTCGACCTCGCTGAACTGGCAGCACAAGCCCAGACGGATCATCAGAACCCCGAGGGAATGATGGAATGGTAGAATGGTGGAATGGCGGTGGACCGCTAACCTGACCTCTACACGCGCCGCACGGCGGCTCTTGAACAGGTCACCCTTCAGGCTACCTCGCGGCGCCTTCGTCGCCAAACAGCTCGAGCGCCTTACGGGCTACATTCTCACCGAGCTTGAGACAACGGTCCCGGTACAGGTCCTCGTGGGGCGCCTTCCTGGAGACGGCACCGAAGTGGAGGTAGGGCGAGCCGACGGTGATGCCGCCCGAGTAGACGAACATGCCGAGCACGAGCAGTCCGGCAATGATGGTCATCTCCGCAAAGCTGGCGCCGCCCCCGCCCGGCCAGTTCTGCGAAACAAACACGCCGGCCAGCTTGCCCGCCAGGCCTTGCGGGCCGGAGTCGAGGTACTTCTTCATCTGCCAACTGCAGGAACCCTCGTACGTCGGCGACCCGAAGAGCACGGCCCTGGCGTCGACAACAAAGGCGGAGTCCACGTCGTCGATGGACATGCACCTGGCTTCGACTCCCGGCACCGCCATGCACCCCTGCCGCACGAGCTCAGCCATCTTCCGCGTGTTACCGGTCTCGGAGTGGTAGATGATCGCGATCTTCATGGGTGGTCCTCCCTTTTGGCGTTCACCTCGTCTGGGTCTTCGAGGCCGGGCACTTCCGGCGTGACCTAACATAGCGATGTCCTCGCGAGTGTCCGCGCCGCGAAGCACGATCTGAGCCTGTGGGCCTTGGGGTCAAACCTGTCGTCACACGCACAGTGTCTTGATGGTCAGTGGCAAGTAACCGTGCGAAGATAGGTCTGAACTGACGTCCTGGCGAACCGCGGCAGGGGATCGTTGTTCGACCGCGGAGGACGCAGAGGGACGCAGAGGAACACCCATAGCCGAATGGCCATACGCAGGAACCATCATGCCCGCATCGACCACGGCCCCGCTCTCCTCCTTGACGTCCCTCCTCTGCGCTCCTCCGAGTCCTCTGCGGTAAATGCCTGGGGCCTTGGGGTCAAACCTGTCGTCACACGCAGAGTGGCTTGATGGTCATTGGCAAGTAACCGTGTGAAGATAGGTCTGGACTGACGTCCTGGCGAACCGCGGCAGGGGATCGTTGTTCCACCGCGGAGGACGCAGAGGAAC
>JAAYZO010000339.1 GCA_012514865.1 Lentisphaerota bacterium
CCTCGGGGGGGCCCGCGAGGCGGCCGTCGAGCGGCGCGTAGGTCGGGTTGCCGACCACGACGAGGGTATCACCGCGGGCGGTGCGGTAGGACGAGCAGACCAGGTCCGTGGCGCCCTCGACGCGCCAGGGGTTGTCCGTGGCGTGGTAGGGCGTCCAGACGGCATCGGCGAGGCCGAGGTCGTCGCGGAGGGCCAGGAGTTCGCGCAGCGGGTGGAAGCCCGGGTGCCCGACGGGCAGGACGTCATGGAGGAGGGCCAGCATGACGCTCTCGGCGGGGTTGTGGTGTTCGCCCTTTTCGCGCAGTCCGAACAGCGCCGAGCGGTAGTACTGCTCGATGAAGAAGGCGGTCGGGCCGATCGGCCTCCGGCATCCTGGGCCTGGAAGGCGTCGAGGGTGAGTTGCCGTATCGAGCTGCCGGTGTACTGCTCGCCATCGCAGAAGGCGCTGGTGAAGCCGGCCAGTGCCGGCGGGCAGCCGGACTTGTGGTGGGCGTAGATGGCCGCCTCGCCGCGACGTGCGGCGATGGTCTCCCAGGCGCGCCGCCAGACCTCGCGCATGGACCACACCAGGAAGTCGCCATGGCGTGTGCCCTCGGCGTCGGTCCAGCCGTGGTCATGGGTGGCATTGGCGCAGGTGGTGATCACGTAGGAGGTATCGACGTAGAAGCCATCGACGCCGTAGCGCTCCATGGCTGCCTCGAGGTCGGCGATTTTCCAGTCGACCCAGGCGGCGCTGCCCGGGCAGCAGTAGAGCCGTCGGGCCTTCGAGCCTGGCCCGACCGGCTGGGCATGGCGCCGGCCGGCGAGCGTATGCAGGCACCAGTCTTCGGCGACCTCGACATCGCCCTCTTCGACATGGGCGTAGGTGGTGTAGGCCAGGACGCGTCGGCCGGCGGCGTGGAGCCGCTCGACATCAGCACGGCGGGCGGCGTCGCCGGCCGGGTCGTTGGTCGAGAAGGTGGCATAGTGATCCGAGAGGCCGGACCAGATGAGGGCGTTCGGCGCCAGGTGCAGGAGGTCCTCGGCCGTGGCGCTGATGGAATAGAGCTGCCAATGCCGCGGCTCGGGCGTTATGACCGGGGTGGCGATGAAGCCGAAGCGCCAGGTGGTCGGCGCGGTCAGAGTCGTCTCGGCGCGGATCACCGCCAGGCGTACGAGGCCCTCGCCCCCGGTGCCGCGGGCGAGGGTCAGCCAGGCGCCCGGGCCGTGCCAGTCGCGGAAGCTGGCGACATAGACCCCCAGGCCGCCGTCTTCGGCGCCGGCCCAGAGGCCCGGCGCGGGCGTGGTCACTTCCGCCGAGGCGGGGAAGGCGCCGGCGCGGGTCGGCCCCCAGGCCGGGACCTGATAGAGCCGTGCCGCAGCCGGGGTGAAACCGAGGTCGAGCGTCAGGCTGGAGAGGGTGGTCGGCGCCGCCGGGGACAGGGTGAGGTCGAGGGTGATGAAGCCGTCGTAGTCGACCGCGTAGGAGGTCTGGATCGTCCACGGGCCATGCTGCCAGCGGCGTTCGGCGGCGGCGGCGCCGGGGCTGCGGAGGGTCCATGTCAGCGCCGGCGGCATGAGGGCCTGGCCGTCGAGCCGGACCGCGGCGTTGTCGAGGACCTCGCGGCTGCCGACGCGGGGCAGGGGGATGATGCCGCTGAGGTCACAGCGCCGGTCGCGTGCGGCGATGGTACTGCCGTCGATGGCGAGGGGTGCAAACGGCGGCGCCACGCGTTCGCGGGCCCGCGGCTGCAGGGGCGCGGTCTCGGGTGCGGGTGTCGCGGCGAGGGCGGCGCCCAGGCAGAGCAGCGAAGCGAAGAGGCGTCTGGTCATGGCCGTCGTCCTGAGCATGGTCGTGGCATTCGGTTCGTAGAGGCATGAGCGTTGTCGCGCGGCCGACGTGAGCGTACATCGTCGGGGCGCACATGCAAACCGGCGCCGCGGCGGCTATGGTGAGGGTGTTCCGCGGTGCCGTGCGCCGCGGTGAGCTGTGCCGGCCGGCCTCACAGCGGGCGTGGCCGGCTGGCAATGCACGACTCCGTACATCCCGACAGGAGGGCGAACTGGCATGGACAAGCAGGCAATCTGGCCGAAGAACGGCCCGCCGACGAAGGGCCCCTACTCACCCGCCGTGGTCTACGGCGACCTGGTCTTCGTCTCCGGGCAGGGCCCCGTCGACGCCGCCACCGGCGCCATGCTCACCGGCGACGTCGTCGACGAATTCCGGCGGGCCATGATCAACGTCGAGACCATCCTGGCCGGCGCCGGCAGCTCGCTGGGGCAGGTCCTGAAGGTGACTCTCTACCTCCGCGACATGGCCGACTTCGCGCGCGTTAATGAGGTCTACAAGGAGTACTTCGGGCCGGTGTATCCGGCGCGCACGACCCTCCAGGCCGGCCGGCTGCCGTTTGACATCAAGGTCGAGATCGACGTCATTGCCAGCCGCAGCGCGGGGTCTGCCGTGTGAGCTTCGATCTGGTCATCGCCGGCGGCGTGCTGGCCGACGGCCTGGGCGCGGCGCTGCAGCCGGCCGACGTCGGCATCACGGCCGGCCGCATCGCCGCGGTCGGCCCGGCGCTGGCCGGGTCGGCACGGCGTGTGCTGCGCGCCGAGGGCTGTCTGGTCTGCCCGGGCTTCATCGACATGCACAGCCATGCCGACCTCGATCTGCTCTGCGGTCGCGGCGCCGAGACGCGCCTGCTGCAGGGCATCACCACCGAGGTCGTCGGCAACTGCGGCTTCTCGTTCTACCCGGTCGCGCCGGAACGCTCCCAGGCGGCCTACGACTTCCTGGCGATGCTCTTCGACGACGCCCGGCCTGAGCACCTCTGCGCGGATCTGGACGAGTACATCCGGCGGGTCGGCCGGCCGAGCACCAACGTCGTCTCGCTCGTCGGGCATAACCTCCTGCGCCTCTACGCCAACGGCTGCGAGCGCCGGCTCGGGGCGGGCGTCCAGGCGGCCATGGAGGCGCTCCTGGCACGGCAGCTCGACGCCGGCGCGGCGGGTCTGTCGACCGGCCTGCTGTACGCCCCGGCCTGCTTCGCGGACCGTGATGAACTGACGGCCCTGGCGCGGGTAGTGCGCTCGCGCCGGCGTCTGCTGTGCTGTCACATCCGTGACGAGGGCGACGGCCTGGCGGCGTCGATCGAGGAGGTCCTCGCGGTGCAGGCCGCCAGCGGCGTCGCCCTGCAGGTCTCGCATCTGAAGGCCTCCGGGCGGCGCAACTGGGGGCGTGTGCCGGGAGTTCTGGCCCGCCTCGAGGCGGCGGTGGCGGCCGGCGCGGACGTGCGTTACGACGCCTACCCGTTCACCTTCGGCTGTTCGACGATCATCACCCTCCTGCCGACGGCGATGCTGGATGTCCCGACGGAACGCCTGATGGCGCGTCTGCGGGAGCCCTCCGAGCGCGCCGCGGTGGCGGCGGCCCTGGCGCGGCCCGAGTGCCTCCTGGCCAGCGTCGGCGCCGAGCGCATCGTCATCGCCGGCTCGGTCTCCGAGGCGATGCGGCGGTGGGTCGGGAGGACCCTGGCTGAGGTGGCCGCCGCGATGGGCTGCAGCGTCGTCGAGGCCCTGATCGAGATCGTCCTCGCCGACCGCGGCCGCACCAGCATCTTCCTCCTGCAGATGGACGAGGACGACGTGCGTCGGACGGCGACGCATCCCCTGGGGCTGCTCGGCAGCGACGGCATCCCGGTCCAGCACGGCGTGGCCCATCCGCGGTTGCGCTCAGCCTTCCTGCAGATGCTCTGCCGGTATGTCCGTCAGGAGGGCCTCCTCGATTTGCCGAGTGCGGTCGAGCGGCTTACGGCTCATCCGGCGGCGCGTCTCGGCCTGGCCGAGCGTGGCGGCCTGCGTCCGGGGTGCCATGCCGACGTCGTCGTGGCCGATCTGGAGAAGCTCGACCCCGCGGCCGATCCGTTCCGGGCGTCGTCGTGGCGCGGCGTCGATGCCGTCGTGCTCAATGGCACGGTCGTCGTCGAGCACGGCGCCCTCAACGGCGAGCGCGCCGGAGTCTTTGTGAAGTATCCGAGAGGAGGGCAGCCGTGACGACCCGCATTGCCGACCTGCCGACGCCCTGTGTGCTCATTTCGCGGCGGATCCTGGAGTCGAACCTCCAGGCCATGGCCGAGCGCTGCCGGAGTCTGGGCGTGCGTCTGCGTCCGCATATCAAGACGCACAACCTCCCCGAGATTGCGCAGCGCCAGCTCCACGCCGGGGCCGGCGGGGTGACCGTGGCGACGCCGCAGGAGGCCGCCCTGGCGGCGCGCCATGGCGTCCGCGACATCTTCGTGGCCCGCGAGGTGGCCGACCGGGTCGACCTCTGTGCTCTCCTCGACGTGGCCCGCAGTGTGCACCTGATCACGGCGGTCGACAGCGTCGCCGGCGCCGAGGCCCTCGCCGAGGTCGCCGCGGCCCGCGAGATGCCGATGGCGGTGCGCCTCGAGGTCGACACCGGCGGCCAGCGCTGCGGCGTCGCCACCCTGGAGGCGCTGACCGCCCTGGCGCGGCGGGTGCTCGCCCTGCCGGCGCTGCGTCTGGAGGGCATTTTCACGCACGAGGGCCACGTCTACGGCGCCGCCGATCACCAGGACCTCATCCGGCAGGCCACTGCCGCGGTGCAGGCCCTGGGGGCGATGGGCGCGGGTCTGCGCGCCGCCGGCGTGCCCTGCGGTGAGGTCAGCGTCGGCTCGTCCCCCTCGGCGAAGACCGCTACGGACTTCCGGGGCGTGACCGAGGTCCGGCCGGGCAACTACGTCTTCAACGACGGGATGCAGGTGGCCAATGGCACGGCCCGGATCGAGGACTGCGCCCTGAGCGTGGTCGCGACGGTCATCAGCCGCCCAGCGCCCGACCGCGCGGTCCTCAATGTCGGCAGCAAGCTCCTCGGCAGCGACCGCGGCAAGAACGCCTCGGACACGGGCGGCTATGGGCTGGTCCTCGAGCCCGAGCGGCAGGTGCTGACGCGCCTGTATGAAGAGCACGGCGTCATCGACGCGGCCACGGGCCTGCGTGTCGGCCAGCGTGTGCGGCTGCTGCCGACGCACGCCTGCATCGTCGCCAACCTGGCCCGGACCGTGGCCCTCGTCGACGACCGGGGCGGCGTGGTCGAGGTCTGGAGCAACCGCCGCTACGCCTAGCCTGATCCATTCACGACGGGGCCTGGCGGCCGTCTTCGCGAATGGATCAGGCTTTGACGGCAGGGCCAGAAGGCTCCTGCCGTCGGTTCGGTGCCGAAGACCCGTCACTGAAACAGGTTACGGGCAGACTCTCCCTTCCCCACCCCCTGAAATCCCTGGACGTGTCACTACATCCGTGCCGGATGAACGGCAAAAAGCACTGGCGGGAACGCCCGGGTCTTGCAGTGCCGTGGTGCCCTGTATAGTGTACTGCCGGGGGCTGTAGCACGGGGTCTCTTGGGCTCGGCCCGTACGGCAGCCTCGGACTCTGCCGCGGCGAAGCCCACCGCACGATGACTCCCCCCATGAGTGACAACAGCTCGGCTCGATCCGGCGACGCGTTGTGAAGGAGGCCCGCCCGTGACCACGATGCCATGGCTCACCCTCTTCCCGTCTCGGCACGCGTCAGCGGCCTCCGCGCGCGTTTCCGGCGATCGGCGCCGGCGCCTCTGGCGTCTGGCGCTGGCTGGCTTGGCGGCGGCGCTGCCGCTACAGGCGTTAGGTCCGGCTGTCAGCAGTCAGGCGCCGTCCGGGGTCACCGGTGCGGCGGCGCTGACGACGCTGACCTTGAGCTTTAACCAGGCCCTCGTGCCGGCCCGCGCCCGCCAGCCGGCCGCCTATGAGCTGCTGCATCTCGGGGCCAACCGCGCCGCCGGCGGCGGCGACGACCAGGCCGTGGCCCTGACCCCCGCCTACGTGGACGGCGCTCTCGAGGTTACTCTGACCAGCGCCGCACCCCTGGCGGAGGGCCTCTACCGTATCACCGTCCGGAGTGACGCCACCAACGGCCTGCAGAACCTCGCCGCCGAGTTTCTCGATCAGAATCAGGATGGCACCCCGGACTCGTATGTCGCCAGTCTTGAGGTCGACCTGACGCCGCCGGCGGTCAGCGGCGTGGCGGCGGGGACCTGCCTGGTGTACGACGACGGCTATGACATGGTCACCCTGCCGCACGAGGCCCTCAACGGCC
>JAAYZO010000340.1 GCA_012514865.1 Lentisphaerota bacterium
CACGACGCGATGGCTCCTACGAGGGCGACCGACGGAGCGCCGCCCCGATCGTCGAACCGCCCGCCCCGTGCCGACCCGCCCTTGACAAGCGCCAGGCACCCCCTATTTTATCCCTCGTGAAGAGAATTCATTCTGGCTGAATTGCGGCGGGGTTCATGGCGCGATGGTCCAATCGGTTCAACGGGCTCTGCATCTCTTGGAGCTTCTGGACGGCGGCGGTGCCAGCGGCTGCAGCCTGACCGAGCTGGGTGCCGGGTCGGGGCTGAAGGCGCCGACGGCGCACAACCTGCTCGGGACGCTCCTGGCGCTGGGCTATGCCGAGCAGGACGCCGCGACGCGTCGCTATCGCCTGGGCGAGCGGGCGCGTCGTCTGGGCAGCGGCCGTGCGGTGGTGGCGCGTCTCAAGCATGCCGCCGCGGCGGCGGTGCGGGCCCTGCACGAGGGCACCAACGAGACGGTGATTCTGGCGGTCGACCTCGACGGCCAGCGCCACAGCATCCTGAGCTGCGAGAGCCGCCACGAGCTGCGCGTGACCGCCTCGACGGGGGTCGACGAGCATTTCTATGACACCGCGACCGGCCGTGTGCTGCTGGCGTTGCGGGGTCCCGGGGCTGTCGGCGCGATCGTGGCGCGTCACGGTCTGCCGGGTCCGGCCTGGCCCGAAGTCGCCGACGCCGCCAGCCTGGGCTCGGCGCTGGCGGGGATCCGTGCCGCCGGCGAGGCGGCCTTCAGCAAGCCGGCGAGTCATGTCCAGGCCCTGGCGGTGCCGGTGCGCCTGCCGGGGATGGACCTCGGCATCGCCCTCGGGCTGTTCTACCCGAGCGTGCGCGACACGGCGTCACGCCGTATGGATCTGCTGCGACGGCTGCACGAGGCAGCCGGACAGATAGCGGTCATGTACGAAAGGATCTGACCATGGACCAACTGACGCGTGACTTCGTGGCCTTCGCCAAGGAAAAGCGGGCCGACCTCATCGGCATCGCGCCGATCGAGCGCTTCGACGACGTCCCGGCCAACCACCACCCGCGCTCGATCTTCCCGGAGACCCGCTCGGTGGTGGTCATCGGCAAGCGCATCACGCGCGGCACCCTGCGCGGCGTCGAGGAGGGCACCCAGTTCGACATCTATGGCCAGTACGGCCTCGCCTGGCTCAAGGACCGCATGCTGGCGGTGACCACGATCACCCTGGCCACCTGGCTCGAAGACCACCGCTGGGAGGCCTGCCCGATCCAGGACCTCGACGCCCGCATCCCACCCTCGGGCGTGGCGGTGCGGCCGGACCTCCCGGCCCCGAATGTCATGATCGACGTGCGCCAGGCGGCCGTGCGCGCCGGCCTCGGCGAGGTCGGCCTCGGCGGCGAGATCCTCACCCCCGAGTTCGGACCGCGCCAGCGCTTCCAGCTCATCCTGACCGACGCCGCCCTGACTCCGACGCCGATGCTGACCGCGCCGGTCTGCGACCGCTGCGGCGCCTGCGTGCAGAGCTGCCCGCTGGATGCCTTCAAGGGCGAGAAGGCCCTCACCATCGCCGGCAAGACGATGACCGTGGCCGACATCGACTACGGCGCCTGCCGCCGCTGCACCAACGGCGCCCGCGCCAACGGCGACCACGCGGCCGGCCTCCCCGACCGCCTGGCGGCGGTGTGCATGCGTTCGTGCGTGCATCACCTCGACGAGATCCGCGCGGGCGATGCCGGCTTCGAGCAGCCCTTCCGCAAGCGCGACGCCTGGACCCGCAATGCCCAGGGCGAGGTGACGCTCCAGCCGCGCGCCTGAGGGGCCGACGACAGAGCCCCCGGCGTACCCCAGAGAACCCAGCGGCAGCAACGAACCAGCAAGAACCCTGGAGAGACTATGGCCAGGACCGTCACCAAAGAGCAGATCAGGGCCTTCGCCCAAGCGCAGGGCCTGGATCTGGTTGGCTTCGCCAACATCGAGCGCTTCAAGGATGCCCCGAAGCGCATGCACCCGTCCAGCATCTTCCCCGAGTGCCGCACTGTCATCGCCGTGGCCCGGCGCATCCTGCGCGGCAACTGGCGCGGCATCGAGGAGGGCACCTACTGGCCGACGTATACCTACTTCGGCTACCACGGCCTCCTCAACAGCTTCTTCATCCCCATGGGCGTCTATGAGACCGCCTGCTTCATCGAGGACCACGGCTTCGAGGCGGTGCCCTACTACCCGGGCGTGCCCGAGACCCAGCCACCGGACGCGCCGATCCGGCCCGGCACCGTCGCCCCGGAGGTGCACTTCTCGATCCGCATGATCGCCACCTGCGCCGGCCTCGGCGAGCCCGGCTGGGCCAAGGTCTTCCTCACCCGCAAGTTCGGCCCGCGCGTGCGCCTCGCCGCTATCCTCACCGACCTCGAGGTCGAGCCCGACCCGCTCGTCGAGCCGGGCTCGATCTGCGACCGCTGCATGAGCTGCGTGCGCGGCTGCCAGGCCAATGCCATCCCGCATCGCAACGAGGGCCGCACCATCAAGGTTCAGATCGAGGACAAGGTCTACGAGTGGGGCGACGTCCAGATGGGCCGCTGCACCCTCGGCTACCACGGCGGCGACCCGCAGGTCTCGCCGTTCCTGCACCAGTCCCTACCCGGCTGGGAGTTCGACGTCACCACCCAGAATGTCACCGAAGACCGCGGCTACAAGCTCTGCTGGCCCCTCTCCCAGGGCAGTTGGCGGCGCACCGCCGAGGACCCGAGCGGCCACCTCGTCGACGGCCACTGGCAGCTCGTGCACTGGGGCGGCGGCGCCGGCGCCGGAAGCTACGGCATCGGCGGCTCGCGCGGCTGCATGCGGAGCTGCTTCGACCACCTCGAGAAGAAGCAGGCCTGCGAACAGACCTTCGAGAACGGCCGCTTCATCAAACGCGACCGCTGGCTCCTCTCCAAGCGCTGCGGCGATACGCCCGGCGGCGACGACCAGGCCGACCAGGCCGACAATGCCTGAAGCGACACGCCCCGCCGCACCGGCGGGGCACACCACGACACGACGCGGGCGCCGGGGATGCGAAAGCCCCGGCGCCCGTAACGCGCCCGCCCCCGCCAGGCCCAGACCCAGTCAGACCAGTCCGACCCAGGCTCGTCTTCTACAGTTTCATCTGCATTTGAGGCTGAAAACGGGGGCAGTTCGAGACCTTGTCACTACATTTCGGGCTGACTGCCGAGAGGTTTCCACAGCCTATTCGACCTGAGTTACCGGCGGTC
>JAAYZO010000341.1 GCA_012514865.1 Lentisphaerota bacterium
CAGATCGTAGCCGGGGGTCGCGCGCAGCCCGACCCCCGGAAACGCGGATTGCACGCCATGCACCCTGGAGGGGTGCCAGAACCGGACTTTCAAACAGCCCTGGCGCCCGCGCCCCGGGGCGCGGGTGCGGGCGGTGGTCACCCGGCGGCTTCCGGCGTCGGCAGCGTCGGCCGGCGTCACCTGCGGGCGCCCGCCGGCATCGGTCGAAACCTGGCGATACCTCTCGGCACCTGGCGATACCTCTCGGCACCTGGCGATACCTCTCGGCACCTGGCGATACCTTTCGGCACCTGGCGATACCTCTCGGCGCCTGGCGACACCCGTCGCCATCTTTTGTCCCTGTTGTCCCTGTAGGGCCTGCTGTCCCCGGGGGCCATGGCGCGCTGTGCAGAGGCCTCCCAACCTGATATAGTAGGGGTTCCCAGCAGAGGAAACCCTCACAGGAGCCGAAGACGGGGCAAGACAGGATGGCATGCATGACTGAGAGCACCGCCGGCGACCGCCGGCTGCTCATCGCCGGCTACTTCCCGCGCGCCGTCACCCTCGAGGGCGTCGGGACCTTCGTCGGCGGCCTCACGGACGGCCTGCGCGAGCTGGGCTGGGCGGTGCGGCTGCTCCTGCCCTGCGGCGGCGACACGGGCCTCGCCGGGGTCGAGGTCCTGACCTACGTCCCCGGCGGCCTGGGCGGCCCGGGCCGTTACCGTGCCGCCCTGCGCGCGGCCCGCCGACCCGGCGAGCGCGTGCTGCTGGTGGAGAACAACCCGAACGCGGCTCTGCTGGGCGCCCCGGCGGTCCGCGGCGTGCCGGCGGCGTGGTACTTCTACACGCCGTTGCAGACCGCCGCGCTGCTCCCGGCCATGGGCTGGCGCCTGCAGGCCGCGGTGCATGCCCTGGCGAAGCACCGCCTCTGGGCGACCTTCCAGTCGTGGCGCGACCGCACCTGCATCGTCGCCACCGACTACCAGGCCGCGCAGCTCCGCGGTTGCGGCGCGGCCGCGGTGCACCGCCTGCCGGCAACCACCCTATCGCCGGCACCGGCGCCACCGCGCGCGTCGGCGCGGGCGGCCCTGGGCTGGGATGACCGTCCGACGGTCGGCTACCTCGGGCACTTCTCGCCCGCCAAAGGCGTCGAGGGTCTCCTCGAGGCCTTCATGGACTGCCCGCCGGCGACGACCCTGGCCCTGGCCTACAGCGGCAAGGGCCGCCTCTCGCGGGCGGGGCAGGAGCGCCTCGAGGCCCTGCGCCGGGCCGGTCGCCTGCGTGAGCACGGCGTGGTCGTGCCGGCGACCTTCCTGGCGGCCTGTGACGTCGTGGCGTTGCCCTACCCGTCGAGCAGCATCCACCACCTCCCCATGGTGCTCCTCGAGGCCTACGCCGCCGGCACCGCCGTGGTCACCACCGCCGTTGGCGGCCTGGGCGAGGTCCACCGCGACGGCCAGCACGGCGCCCTGGTGCCGCCGCGCGACGTGCGGGCACTGCACGGCGCCCTCGTCCGGCTCCTCGGCGACCTGCCGGCCTGCCATGCCCAGGGCCAGGCGGCCCGGGAGCTCTTCAACCGCAGCCTCGGCCGCGGCGTCTTCTGCACCGACCTCAGCCGTATCCTCGAGGGCCTCTCCGCGTGAGCCGACCAGACGACAGCTTCGCCCTGCATGACCTGCTCACCCTCCGACTGCGCGACCGCGTCGGGCTTCTTGACCGTGCCGTCATGCGCCCGAAGCGCGGCTACATCCACTACCGCAGTCCGGCGCCGATCGACCCGGTCGACATCGATATCCAGATCGGGCCGTTCGAGCTGCAGCCGCCGCCGGAGGCCCTCCGCGTCGACCGGCGCTTCACGGTCGCGCCGGACTACCTCGGCTGCGACGACACCTACAAGGTCCTCGGCTGGCGCCTGGAACTCCAGGGCTGGGAGAGCGCCCGCACCCGCCTGCGCATCCAGCCGAGCCTCCTGGGCACCGCCGCGATCGGCTCGCGCATCATCGACTGCGTCGTGCGCTACGAACTCTGCCGACGCACCGCCCCGGCCGTCCACTCCTGCGGCATCGTCAGGAACGGCCGCGCCTTCCTGCTCAGCGGCCGCAGCGGCGTCGGCAAGTCGACCCTGGCCATGCGCCTGCTGGACCGCGGCGCGACCCTGCTGGGCGACAACTGGATCATCGTCAACCGCGGCCTGGCGCGGAGCTTCCACCTGCCAATCAACATCTACCACTACAACGTCGCGCCAATGCTGCGCCAGCGCCTGCCGTCACGCTGCCGCGCCGACATGCGCTGGAAACGCCTGGTCTGCGCCGTCTCGGCGGGCTACCTGAAGAAGTCGACCCCGGTGGTGCTGCGGGAGGTCCTCCCCGAACTGGTGGCCGAGGAGGCGCCCCTGCACACCGTCTTCCTGCTCAGCCAGGGCCCGCGCTTCCGGGTCAGCCAGTCCAGCCGTGAGGACGCCATCGCCCGTCTGGTCGCCAACGACATGATGGACCGCGAGGCCTTCTACCGCTACATGCAGGCCTACGCGACCGTCTTCCCGCGCGGCCTGGTCGCCGGCCACTGGGAACGCCTGCGTGAGGCCCTCGACAAGGCCATGCCGGCCGACACACGCTTCCTGGACATCGTCGTCGAACGCCGCATCGGCCCGGAGATCGTCGACCAGGTCGAGAAGCTCCTGGAGACCTGACGCCGCATGGGCACGCATACCTTCCACTACCGCCTGCACGACCTCGCCAGCCTGCGCCTCAGCGTCCATGACGCCACGACGCGCCGCGCCCGCATGCTCGACATGCGCTTCAGCGCCTGCCGCGCCGCGGCGCCGGCCGCGAGCCCTGATGTGGCCCTCGACATCGGGGCCTTCCAGCCCGACCTGCCCGGCGATGCGGTCATCATCGACAAGGACTTCCACATCGCCCCGGACTACCTCTTCTTCCGCGGCGGCCGCGGCGGCGGCGCCACCGAGCTGCGCGGGCTGGAGCCGGGGGCGGCGATCCGCATCCGCCACGAGCCCTACCGCGAGAGCCTGCACCGCCGCCTCGGCAGCGGCCTGCGCGGCATGACCATGTACCTCGACCCGATGATCGCCTGGCACCTTCGCCAGCACGACGCCTGGCTGCTGCACGCCGGGGCCATCCAGCGCGGCGCGACGACGGTCCTTGTACTCGGCAGCAACGGCGCCGGCAAGACCCGCCTCATCCTCGACCTCTGCCTGAACCACGGCTGGAGCTTCCTCGCCGACGACCTGGTCATCTACCGCGACGGGCTCGTCTACCCCTGCCCCGAGCACGAGTTCGTCCTGCAGCAGCGTGCTCTGGCCATGGCCCGCGGCGGCAAGCCATCCTACGGCCTCCGGGCCCTCTGGAGCCACCTCGGCAACGGCGCCATGGCGCGTTGCGAGCGCCTCCACCTGTCCACGGCGCCGGCGCCGGTGACGCGTCTGGCCATCCTCGACTGCGAGCCGGCCGGCGCGGCGCCGTCGGCCCGCAGCGCCGACCCGGCCGAACTCTGGGACCGCGCCGTGGCCCTGGAGCAGTTCGAGCGTGTCAAGAACCAGCGTCGCCACCGCCAGGTGACCAACATCACGCGTTTCCTGATGGCCTACGAGTACGCCTGCCCGCACCGCCCGATCTTCCAGAGCCTGCTGCTCGAGCGGCCGACGGTGCCGACGCCCCTGGCCGGGCTGCCGGCCTGCCGGCTTGTGAGCAACGGCCGACAGCACGACGAACTCACGGCTCTCGCCCAGGAGCGCTGGGCCGCACCCTGATCCGCGTTATGCTCAAGAACCCGTACCTACGAGCCGCCATCGGGGCTGTCATGCTGGGGCTGTTCGCCTACCTCGGCAGGCGCTGCTTCGGCCAGATACACCTCCTGCGCGAGGCCGCCATCGGCTGGGTGCTGCTCAACGCGGCGCTCTTCCTGGTGACGCGCTACGTCAACGGCGAGGTCATGCGCGTCAGCCTGCGGCAGGTCGGCCACCGCCTCGGCCATGGCGAGGCCTTCATGCTGAACCTGATCATGGGCTACACCAACCTCATCCTGCCGCGCGCCGGCCTGAGCGCCCCGATCGCCTACCTGCGCCTGCGCCATGGGGTCAGCTACGCGCAGTTCACCGCCCTGGCCATGCCGATGGTGCTCCTGCAGTTCGTCGTCCAGGGCCTCCTCGGCCTCGGCGCCTGTCTCTGGGCCGTCACCCAGGGCGAGACCACCTGGGCCCGCCAGAGCGCCCTAGTCGGGCTCTTCGCCCTGGTCGCCCTCGGCGCCATCGGCATGATGTGCATTCACATCCCCGTCCCGGACCGCTGGCAGGGCCGCCTGGCGGGCTTCCTGCGCCGGGTGAACGCCGCCTGGTTCATCCTGCGCGAGAACCCGCGTTTCGTGCTCCACATCCTGCTCTTGCAGTTCGTGGTGGCATGGCTGCGGGCCTGGCGCATGCAGACCGCCTTCCTCGCCGTCGGGATGTCCATCGGCCTGGCGCCGGTGCTGATCTCGTCGCTCTGTGCCCAACTGGCCCTCGTCGTCAGCCTGACGCCCGGCGCCCTCGGTTTTCGCGAGGCCGCCATCGTCTACGCCGCCGCGCGCTACACCGGCGACCCGGAGCTGGCCTTCAACGCCTCGGTGCTCGACCGTCTGGTGATGACCCTCCTCCTGGTCGTGGTGGCCCAGGTCGGCCTGGTCTGGCTCGTCCGGCCGGCCCTCCGAGAGGCCGCGGCGGCCACGCCGAGCGAAGACCCGGCTCCGCCCGCCGAGCGCGCCTAGGCCCGCGGCCCGCCGGCAGGTGCGCCGCGGCGTTACAGCACGCGGCTGTCGTAGGCCCAATGAAGGAGGCTCTGGCGCTGCCGCGGGCGGCACTGCACATCGCCCGGCGCGCAGTGCCGGCGGAGCTGGGCGACGTGGCGCGCGATCGCCCGCCAGCGCCCGATCTGGCGGGCGTCGTCCGGACAGCGCCGGCCCAGGTAGTAACGGCAGTACCACTGGAACCAGCCGCGCGGGTCCTCCCAGTAGATCCAGCCCTTGCGGCGCCAGACCTCCAGCGGCTGCGAGGCGTTGACACCGAAGCAGTTCAGCGACGGGTCGTGGCGCTCCGGGCAGAGCCTGGCGTGCTCGAACCACGCGGCGGGGTACTCGGCCCGGCAGTCGGTCATGTAGCGACCGCCGAAGACGCCCAACGCCAGCATCTCCGGCGGGGTGAGGTCGGGTGTGAACTCGGGCGCGAAGTGCTCCCCCACGGGCTCCGTGAGGGTGTACTCATACCCCTGCTGCATGAGGTCATGGACGACCACCGTGGTGCGCATGGCCCCCCCGTGTCGCATCGGGCGCTCAGGCCGCGTCGGGGCTCGCCTCGGCCGGGCGGCCCTTGCGCCCGCTGCGGGCGGCCTTGACCAGGCCCACGAGCTGCTCCTTGTAGCCGCCGAGCCAGACCGCCGCCAGGAAGGCCAGGCCCATGGCCGCGGCCGGAATGCCGATGCGCAGCGCCAGGATGGCCTTGTAGGCCAGGAACGAGCGGCCGTCAATCCGCAGCAGGCCTTCGCCGACGGCGCGCTGCAGGCCCCAGGCGGTCACCGCATGGACCGCCAGGGTCGCCAGCAGGATCAGGCCAACGCGCACCACCAGGCCATAGAGCGCCAGACCCCCGAACATCGCCGTCTTGTGCCGCAGCACCAGCATCAGGACACCGTTCTTCAGGAGGCGGCTGAGCGGGAAGGCGAAGGCGACGCCGGCCAGGAGCCAGGCCGAATCGGCCGACAGCCCGGCGCGGGCCAGGCCAAACAGGAAGAAGATCTGGAAGAGGCTGGCCGCGACGCCCCACAGGGTCGGCCACCACATGCTCTTGATCGAGAAGAGCCCCGGCATGAAGATGTTCTCGAGAACCACGAAGGTGAACCCGAGGGAGATCACGCGCACCGCCAGGGCGCCCTGACGGCAGGTCAGGACCTCGGCCGGCCCCCAGTCGGCCTTGAGGTACAGCAGGGCCATCAGGTCCTCCGCCGACACCAGGCAGGCGGAGACAATCGGTATCGAGAGCAGGCACAGCGTCGTCACGGTGCCCTCGAGGGTGCGCCGGTGCTGGTCCTGGCCATCGCTGTGCAGAATCGAGGCCAGGTGGGGCAGCATCACCAGGCTGACCAGTGTCCCGAGGAAGGCCACCGGCAGATTCGTGAGCTGGCGGGCGTACTCGACACTGACGAAACTGACGCTCTCCAGGTCGGACTGGAGGCGGTACTGCACGATGTCGCGCAGGCGTGCCGCGACGATGCCGACCAGCAGCGGGCCCATCAGCACGGCCGTGCGCCAGCCCCAGCGCTGCCACCAGCCGCGCAGGTCAGCCAGCGGCAGGGCCCAGCGGAAGGTCCGCCGCATCCCGACCACGCAGACCAGCGCCTGGGCGACGCAGGCCAGGCTGTAGGTGATGCCGATGGCGCGGTCGGGGACATGCAGCAGCTTCGCCAGGAGCAGAATGCCCAGGCCCCAGCCGATCTTCTGCACCGCCTCGGCGCTGTGCGGGTAGGCGAAGCTCTTCTCGGCGTGGAAGAGGATGAGGTACATCTCGGCGAAGAGCAGGACCAGGAGCCCAGGGGCCATCTCGCGCATCATGGTCACGCTGGCCGCATGCTGCGCCTCGTTAAAGCCGCTGGCCAGCATGCGCACCGTCCAGTCCGGCGCCATCCAGAGCCAGGCGAAGATCGCCACGCCGAAGAGCATGCCGATCTCCAGGAGGCCCTTGGCAAAAACCATCGCCGCCGCGGGGCCATCCTGCTTCTTGATCTCGTTGTAGAGAGGAATGAAGGCGGGACGGAAGATGTTCAGCACCGACGGGTAGATGAACTGCATGATCACCACCCGGAACATGAAGGCGTAGGCCGACACCACCGGGTCGTCGGACGACCAGGTGTGCGAGATGGCCATGGTCACCAGCAGGCTGCCAAAACGCACGAAGACCCAGCAGATGCCCACCGTGAACAACGACACAAAGATCTGCCGCACGGCCGAGCTGCCGCGCCGTCCCGAGGCCACCGCCGACTGTCCGCTGTCGCTCATCGCCTGCTCTCTTCCCGTTTGACCGAGCCGTCCCGCCGACTCGGGCTTACCCCTGCAACGAGCCACCCGCCCGCCCTATTGGACGACCGCCGCTCGCCCGTCTCACGGGTGACGTCGGGAGTTCGGAGTTCGGAGTTCCCGTTTTCGTCGTCACGTGTCGTTATCTTTCGCAACCTGTTGTTACCGTCGTTACCTCTCGTCACCTGTCGGTACCTTTCGTTATCTTTCGTCATTCCTCGTCACACGGCGTTACCGTCGTTACCTCTCGTCACCTGTCGGTACCTTTCGTTACCTTTCGTCATTCCTCGTCCCACGGCGTTACCTGTCGTTACTCGGCGTCACACGGCGTCACCCTTTGTTATCTGTCGCTATCCCTCGTCCCGACCTACGTCGCCACAGGGCGTTCCCATCCCCTCGCATCTCGCCCCTTGCCATTTCCTCCGGGCCGCGGCTATGTTGAGCCGCGCCAGACGGCGGGGCTGCCCGGGACCCCGCGGCGCGGGTTCCGGCCGTTGCCGGTCAGTCTGAGGAGGATCGCTGTCATGCTCTACCGTGCTCTTCTTCGCAGCGCCGAGAAGCTCAGCCAGGAGGCCCTGGCGGCGGTGCCGCCGCCCGAGGTCTGGACCGCGGCCGCGCCGGAGCGCCGTCGGCAGTGGCTGACCATGCTGGGCCTCGACCCCCTGCCGCCGCGCACGGACCTGGCGGTGACCGTCACCGGCGTGGTCGAGCGCGAGCACCACGTCATCGAGAAGCTGCACTTCCAGCCCATGCCGGGGTGCCGGGTCAGCGCCAACCTGTACCGCCCCCGCGTCGTCACGGGCCGCCTGCCGGCGGTGCTCTACCTCTGCGGTCACGCCGCCCGGGCCAAGTGCTGGTACCAGCAGCACGGTCGCTGGTTCGGCACGCATGGCTACGTCTGCCTGATCGTCGACGCCATCCAGATCGGCGAGTGCAGCGGCTACCACCATGGCACCTACCACCAGGGCTGGTGGCACTGGATCAGCCAGGGCTACACCCCGGCCGCCATCGAGGTCTGGGCCGCCATGCGCGCCGTCGATCTCCTCCAGAGCCGCAACGACGTCGACCCGGAACGCCTCGGCGTCACCGGCAACTCCGGCGGCGGCACCATCTCGTGGTTCGCCGGCGCCGCCGACCCGCGCCTGCGCGTGGTGGTGCCGTCCTGCCAGACGGGGACCATCCACCAGCATATCCGCGACCGCTCCGTCGACGGCCACTGCGACTGCTCGTTCTGGATCAACACCCTCGGCTGGGACTTCACCGACGTCGCCGCCCTCATGGCGCCGCGGCCTCTGCTGATCTGCGCCGCCGCCGACGACATCCTCTTCCGGCCCTACGCCTACCACCACCTCTTCGACCGCGTGCGGCGGCTCTACCACGGCCTCGGCGCCGGCGCGGCTGTCGACCTCGTCGAGGCGGTGACGCCGCATGGCTACTCGCCCCGCACCCGCAAGGCCATCTTCGCCTGGTTCGAACGCCACCTCAAGGGCATCGAGCAGCCCGTCGTCGACGACACCGACCAGGCCGAAGAGCCGGATGAGGTCCTCCTGGTCTACCCCGGCGGCAAGCCGCCAAGCGACGACGGCATGGGCAAGGCCGACCGAACCTTCATACCCCTGCCCGAGCCACCCGCACCGACGGCGCCGGACTGGACCGCACGCCGGACGGCGGCCCTCGCGGCGCTGCGCCAGTCGACCTTCCGGCACATCCCGCAGCCCCTGCCCCCGCCGGCAGCGTCGATCCGTCGCCAGGGCGCCCGCGTCGACCGCGAGTTCCTCACCCTCGAGATCGAGTCCGAGCCCGGCCTGCCGGTGCGCGTCCAGGTGGCCCTGCCGCGACCGGCACGCCCCGAGGCGCCGATCCTCCTCGGCGTCCTGAAGCCCGAGGCGCGCACCCCCTTCTGCGCCCAGGGCAGCGGCATGGGAACCCCGCCGGCGAGCGTCGGCTTCGGCTGCGTCGAGGTCCGCGGCACCGGCACCACCGCTGTCGGGCCAGGCCTGGAGTGGACCCTGCGGCGGTCCTACCCGCTGCTCGGACAGAGCCTCTACGAACGCCGCACCCTCGACCTCCTCGCGGCCGTGTCGGCGGTGCGGCAGTGGGGCCAGACCGGCCCTATCTACCTCTACGGCGCCGGCCCCGAGGCCGCCGTGGCCCTCTACGCGGCCCTCCTCGACGAGGCCGTCGCCGGGGTGGTGCTGGAGAGCCCTGTCGCGACGCACTGGTCCGGCGGCCCGGAGTTCCCGGGTGTCCTGCGGGTCGGCGATCTGCCCTACACGGCCGCCCTGCTCTGCCCGCGGCCGCTGGCGGTCATCGGCGCCCTGCCGCCGTCGTGGTCCTACACCGAGGCCGCCTACAGCGCCCAGGGCGCCGGCGTGACCCGCCTGGCCACCCTGGCCGAGTGGGCGCCGCGCTGAGCCGCGGGGTCATCGGCGCGGCAGGTAGGTCCACGGCGCTGCCCGTGGACCTTCCCGGGCGCCAGCAAAGCCCGGGATAGCGACGGGCGTGGCAGGTAGGTCCGCGGCGCCGCCCGTGGACCTTCCCGGGCGCCGGCAGCGCGGCCCTTGTGTCCCTTGTGTCCCTTGTGTCCCTTGTGTCCCTTGAGTCCCTTGAGTCCCCTGAGTTGCGCGCAGCGCCCGCGCCACGCCATCCGCGGTTCACGGCCCGCCCTGTCGGCAGGCATTGGCACCGGCCGGCTCGGTGCGGTATGTTCGCCGCCATCATCGGCCGGGGTGCTACTGCGAGGGCGGTCGGTCCGACGCCGCGGCAGACCCGGCCCGCACGTAAGGATGACTTTCCATGGACGACCTCAGGATCCTGGTGACCGCGGACATCTGCCCGAACTTCGGCCTGGAGGACGAGATCCTCGCCGGCGAGGGCACGCGCCTCCTGGGGCCGGTCAAGGACCTGATCGACAGCGTCGACCTGGCCATCGCGAACCTCGAAACGCCGCTCTGCGACCAGGCGGCACCGATTCCGAAGTGCGGCCCGAACTTCATCTGCAAGCCGGCTCTGGCCAAGGCCCTCCGTGACCTCGGCTTTGGCTGTCTGACCCTGTGCAACAACCACGTCAACGACCAGGGCACGCAGGGCCTGGAGCAGACCCTGCGCGTCCTCGACGAGGCCGGCATGCCGCACTGCGGTGCCGGGCTGACCCATGAGGAGGCCTGCCGCCCGGTGGTCTTCCGGATCGGCGACCGCACCCTGGCGGTGTTCAACTTCGGCGAGGGCGAGTTCGCCCAGGCGCAGGAGGACGGCCCCGGTGCGGCGCGCCTCGACGCCTGGTGGCCCGAGCGCAGTGTGCAGTCGCTGCGCGACCAGGTCGACGTCATCCTGGTGGTCCTCCACATCGGCAACGAGTACCAGCCGATACCCTCCCTGGTAACCGCCGACTTCTGCCGTCGCCTGGCCGCCGCCGGCGCCGACGCGGTGGTGGCGCACCACGCCCACATCCCGCAGGCGACCGAGCTCCACGACGGCGTGCCGATCTGCTTCAGCCTGGGCAACTTCCTCTTCGGCTACCCCTTCACGCCGGAGCGCTTCGCGGCGCAGCCATGCTGGTTCCTCGGCAGCGCTGCCGAGATCGTCTTCCCGGTCGGGGCCCCGGCCCAGATGACCCTGCATCCCTTCCGCCAGACCGCCTCGCGGGCCCTGGCGCCCCTCTCGGCACGCGGCCAGGAGGCTTTTGCCGAGTTCCTCCGGCGCTGCGAGGCCATCCTCGACGACCCGGCCACGCACCAGCGTTTCTGGGAACAGGAAGCCCGCCAGCTCTTCAAGGGCCACCGCAAGGCCCTGCCGCAGTACACCGCCGACCTCAACAGCGAGGACCCGGCCAAGGCGCACCGCGCCGCCACCATCCTCTACAACCTGGTGCGGTGCGATGCGCATCACGAGGTCCTGCGCCGCGGCTTCCGGCTCATGTACGAGGGCCGCATCGCCGATGACGCGGCGACCCAGGCCGAGATCGAGGCCCTCGGCACCCTCATCCGCGACTGCTTCGCCGACTGACGGCGCTGCCGCGCGGCGGCGCGCCGTGCGTCAGGCGTCCGGCCTGGCCAGGCACGCCGCCGGTGTTCGTGAAAGAGCCCCCGACCATGCACCTCGAGTACCCCATCACCTTCCAGCCGAGCGGCCGGAGGGTCCACGTCCTGGCCGGCACCTCGCTGCTGGAGGCCGCGGCCCGTGCCGGCGTCCTGCTGCGCAGCCCCTGCGGCGGTGGCGGCACCTGTGGCAAATGCCGGGTGCGTGTCGTGCGCGGTACCGTGCCACCGACGCCGGCCTGCGCGCGGCTCTTCTCGCCCGACGAGATCGCCGCGGGCTGGCGCCTGGGGTGCCAGTGCGAGATCACCGGCGAGGCGACCATTGCGGTGCCGGCCGAGTCGCTCCTCGAGAGCGAAGCACAGATCCTGGTCAGCGACTCCGGCGAACGCATTCACGGCCAGCCGGCCGTCGAGAAGCGCTACCTCGAGCTGCCGGAGCCCGACCTCGCCATGCCCCTGGCCGACCTCGAGCGCGTCGCCCAGGCCATGCCGATCAGCGAGGTCGACCTCGCCACCCTGGCCAGCCTCCCGGAACGCCTCCGCGCCAGCGGCTTCCGCGGCACCGCGGTGACCTGCGAGGGGCGCCTCCTGGACTGGGAGGCGGGGCACACCGAGGGCTCGGCCTGGGCGGTAGCCTTCGACCTCGGCACGACGACGCTGGTGGCCACCCTGTTGAACACCGCCGATGGCAGCGAGGCGGGCGTGGTCGCGGCGATGAATCCGCAGATCGGGGTCGGCGACGACGTCATCAGCCGCATCGCCGCGGCCCGCGACTCGGCCGCGAACACGCTCGAGATGCAGGCGATGCTGTCGCGGGCTCTGCAGGAGCTCATCGAGCAGCTCTGTCGGGGTGCCGGGATCACCGCGGCGCAGGTCTACGAGGTCAGCATCGCCGGCAACACGACCATGCAGCACCTGATCTGCGGTATCAGCCCGGCGGCGCTCGGCGAGATCCCGTTCGTGCCGGCCTTCCGCGCGGCGCGGCGCCTGGCGGCGCGCGATCTGGGGCTGCGCATCCACCCGGCCGGACGCGCCTTCGTCTTCCCCAACATCGGCGGCTTCGTCGGCGGCGATACGGTCGCCGGCATCCTGGCCAACGGCGTCCAGCACCGCAGCGACACGGTCCTGCTGGTCGACATCGGCACCAATGGCGAGATCGTCCTGGCGCACCGGGGCCGCCTGCAGGCGACCTCCTGCGCCGCCGGGCCGGCCTTCGAGGGCGCCCGCATCGGCGCCGGCATGCGTGCCGCCGAAGGGGCGATCGACAAGGTGATCCTCGCCGACGGCGACCTGGTCTGCAATGTCATCGGCGGCGGCCGCATGGCCGGCATCTGCGGCACGGCCCTGATCGACGCGGCGGCGCTCCTGCTCGACCTCGGCGCCATGGACACCACCGGCCGCCTGCTCGCGCCCGATGAGGCACCGGCAAGCGTCCCCGCGGACGTCCGCCGGCGCCTCGTCGTCGAGAACGGCGCCACGCGCCTCGTCCTCGGCTGGCCCGAGGAGACGCGTTCCGGCGAGACGGTCTTTCTCAGCCAGCGCGACCTTCGCGAGCTGCAGGTCGCCACCGCCGCCATCCGTGCAGCCATCGCCATCCTGCTGCGCGAGGCCGGCCTGGAGCCCACCGATCTCGAGGCGGTCCTCATCGCCGGCGGCTTCGGCAACTTCATCCGCCCTGAGAACGCCTGCCGCATCGGCCTGCTGCCGGCCCTGCCGATCGAGCGCATCCACTTCGTCGGCAACGCCTCCAGCCTCGGCGCTAAGGCAGTCCTCTGCTCTCACGAACTGCGCGCCGAGGCCGACCGCATCGCGACACGCACCGAACACGTCGACCTCAGCCTCGACGCCGACTTCCAGATGGAGTTCGGCATGGCCATGCTCTGGCCCTGACGCCGGCCGCCGTCGCGACGAGGCCCGCAGGCGCCAGGCCCCGCGATCAGGGCGCGGCCGGCGTGGCGGGAACAGCGGGCGCGGCCGGCGCCGCCGGGGCCGTCTCCGCCGCGGGCGCGGCCGGGATGGCGGGCGCGGCCTCCGCGGCCGGC
>JAAYZO010000342.1 GCA_012514865.1 Lentisphaerota bacterium
CCGGCGGAGCTGCTGCAGGCGATCAAGGACGAGGAGTGATGGACGACATCCTCAAGAGGATGATGGACGTCGAGCGCCAGGCGGCCCAGGTCGTGGCGGCCGCCGAGGCCGAGGCCCAGCGTCTGGCCGAGGCGTCACGACGGCAGGCGGCTCAGGAGGCCCAGAAGGACAAAGAGGCCCTGGCGGCCGAGGCCGAGCGGCTCCTGGCCGACGCGGTGGCCGCGGCCGAGGCGCAGCGCCGTGACGCCCTGAGCGCGGCCGAGCGCCGTCTGGAGGCGCGTGCCGCCGCCTTTGCCGAGGGCATTCGGGCGCGTCGCGGCGAGGGCCTGCGGGAACTCGCCTACCCGCTCGACAGTCCGGGGCGCTGAGGCACCGGGGTCGCCCGGGAACGGAGGACGCGGGGCGTGCCGGAACTGGTAGCCAATCTGAGTGAGGACTTCCTCTTTCCGAAACTGCACGGCCTGTGGTCCCGTTCGCTCACCGGTGCGGCGTTGGAGCGTCTGGTTCAGAGTGGCCGAGAGGAGACCCTGTCGCGGGCGTTGGGGGCCTTGGGGATTGACGTCAGCCGCCGCGAGCAGGTGCAGAAGCAGATTGTCGCCGCGCACATCGCCGAGCTGGCCGGTGTGCGGCGTCTGGCCGATGCGCGCACGGCGCGCTTCTACAGCGCCTTCGTCGAGCGGCACCTCTTCGAGAATCTGAAGACGGTCCTGCACTACCACTACCTGCCCGAGCACGGCGTCAGCATGCAGTTCCTGCTCATCGAGGCGCCGGGCCTGCCGCGTTTCGATGCCGAGGCGCTGCTGGCGGCGCGCAGCACGCACCAGCTCTACCGGAACCTCCCCGAGCACGCCTGTCGGGAGAGCCTGCTGCCGGTGCTGGTCGAACTCGAGGACAGCCATGACATCCTCCAGGCGGAGTGCCGTCTGGACCGGATGTTCTACACGGCGCTGCTGGCGGCGGCCGAGGGCCTGCCGCGCTCGACGCGTCAGGCCGGCTGCGACCTGGTGCGCACCGAGGTCGACATCGTGAATCTGGTCATGGTCCTGCGCAATGCGGTGATGTACCGCCTCTCGGCGGAGGCCCTGCGCGGCCTCTGCCTGGAGGGCGGCCGGCACCTGCCGGCGCGGGCCCTGGAGCCGCTTCTCGAGGCCAAGGCGGTGCCGGCGCTGGTGGCGGCCCTGCCGCGGCCGTACGGAGCCCTGCTGGAGCCCTGGGTCAGCGGCGAGCTGTACCTCAGCGAGAACGCCCTGTGGAACCACCTGTACCGCCTGGCCTACCGCCTGTTCACCGACTACGACCACCCGGCCGCCAGTGTCGTGGCCTTCCCGTTTCTCAAGCGTTTCGAGATGCTGAACATCGGCCGTGTTTTCGAGGGCATCCATTTCGGCCTGGGTCCGGCGGACATCCATGAGATGATGATCGGGGCGGGGCATGTTTAGACCGGTCCGCATGTGCAAACTGAACGTGCTGATCCTGGGGAAGTACGTCACGCCCCTGACGCGCGCCCTGGGCGATGCCAGCCTGGTGCACCTGGTCGACGCCGTGTCGCAGAGTCCGCAGCAGCTCCTCGACGGCGTCGACCGCGATGCCGAGATTCGCGGCATGGAGGGCCTGCGCGAGCGCTGTCAGTCGCTGCTGTCGCTGCTGGGTGTGGAGGCTGACACGCCGGTGGCCCCGGTGAGTTTCGACCGTGGGCAGATCGAGGCGCTGCTGCGGGAGGTCGAGGGCAAGCACCAGCTCCTCGAGGAGCGCACGCAGGCCCTGGTGCAGCAGTCCGGCCTGCTCGGCCGCGAGGCGGCGCAGTTGCGCGGCTTCCCGGTGCAGGGCACCCGCCTGGACGGCCTGCGCCAGCTCAGCCTGCTCTACATCGTCAGCGGCCGCCTGGCGCCCTCGCTGATACCGGTGGCGAACGCGGCGCTCGGCGAGCAGGCGGTGATTCTGCACGACGACAGCGACCCGGCCCGCCGCGGCCGGGTGCTGGTGCTCTCGTCGCGGCCGCAGCGCTGGGCCGTCGAGGCGGAGCTGGCGAAGGTCGGCTTTGCCCGCGAGGACGCCCCCGAGGAGGCGCTGGGCAGCGCCCGTGAGGAGAGTGCGCGGGTCGACGACCGCCTGGCGGCGGTGCGTCGCGAGCTGGACGAGGCCCGCCGCGAGCTCCTCGCCCTCATGGCCGAGTACGGCGGGCCCCTGCTGGCGGCGCAGCGACAGCTCGCCGGGACGCTGGCGGTGCTGCGGGCGCAGCAGAGCTTCGGGCGCAGCACGCTCCTGTACTGCGTCTCGGGGTGGGTGCCGCGCGACCGCGAGGCGGCGGCACGGCGGCTGGTCGACGAGGTCACCGGCGGCACCGGCGTGGTCGAGGTCGTCGAGCCCGAGGCCGACGACCGCGTCCGCGCCGGCCGCGAGGCGGTGCCGGTGCAGTTCGCGCCGAGCCGTTGGCTGAGGCCGTTCCAGGGCCTCATCACCACCTTCGGCGCGCCGCGCTACAACGAGATCGACCCGAGCCTGTTCGTGGCCATCAGCTTTGTGGTCATGTTCGGGATCATGTTCGGCGATGTCGGCCAGGGCATCGTCATTGCCCTGCTGGGCCTCTGGCTGCGGCAGACGCACCGCCCGTCGCTGGCGCCCTTCCGTGACGGCGGCACGCTCCTGCAGCTCTGCGGCCTCTCGGCGACCGCCTTCGGCTTCTGCTACGGCAGCGTCTTCGGCTATGAGGACCCGCGGGTGTTCAAGCCTCTCTGGATCAGCCCGCTGCATGACGTCACCCGCCTGCTCGGCACGGCGATTGTGCTGGGCATCCTGTGCATCAGCCTGGCGATTGTCATCAACATCATCAACCGCCTCCGCAACCGCCGCTGGTTCGAGAGCGTCTTCGACCAGTTCGGGGTGCTGGGCATCATCTTCTACTGGGGCGCCCTCGGCATCGGCCTGAAGGCGGCGCGCGCCGGCGAGCTGGACGCGGCGCAGTTCGTCGGACTGGTGATCGTACCCCTGGGGCTGCTCTTCGTGCGCGAGCCGCTGCATAACCTGCTCCATCGGCGGAAGGCGCTCCACGGCGACCTGTTCACCTTCATCCTCGAGGCCAGCATCGAGACCATGGAGACGGTCACCGCCTTCCTCGGCAGCACCGTGAGCTTCGTGCGTGTCGGCGCCTTCGCTCTGAGTCACGCCGCCCTCTGTCTGGCGATCTACTCGGTGGTCGACATCCTCCGCGACCTCCCCGGCGGCGGCATCTGGTCGGCGCTCGTCTTGATATTCGGGAACCTGCTGGTCATCTTCATGGAGGGCATGGTCGCCATGATCCAGGGGGTCCGTCTGCAGTACTACGAGCTGTTCAGCAAGTACTTCGCTGGCGATGGCGTGCTGTACCACCCGTTCACGTTGTCGGAGTTGCCCGTCGTACAGGAAAAAGGAGAGTCAGACCCATGAAACGCATTCAGACTGCCCGTCGCCTGGCCTTGGTCAGCATTGCCCTGATGGGGCTGCTGACCCTGGGCACGGCCATGGCCCAGGCCACCGCTTCGGGCGGCCACGAACTCAGTGCCGCGGCCGAGGGCGCGGTGGCGGCGGCCGAGGGCGCGGTGTTGCAGGGCGCCATGGCGCCGTATTTCTCGGCGGCGCTGGTGATGGGGCTGGCCTGCGTGTCGGCCGCCTACGCGGTGGGCAAGGTCGGCGCCGCGGCCCTGGGCGCGGCGGCGGAGAAGCCCGAGCTGCTGGGCAAGGCGATTGTCTTCGTCGGTCTCGGCGAGGGCATCGCGATTTTCGGTCTGATCATCAGCCTGATGATCATCAACAAGATTCCCTGACGCATGAGGTCAGGCCGGTCCTCACGGCGGGGGCCGGCCCGGTGCCATGGCGATCCACATCATCGGCGACCAGGATACGGTCCTCGGCTACCGCTTCGCCGGCGTCACCGGCGCGGCGGTGACCGGCGAGGACGAGGCGCGGCGGGCCTTTCGCGAGGCCGTGGCGAACCCCGCCCTGCGCCTTCTGCTCCTCACCGAGCGGGTGGAACGCATGGTCGACGCCGAGGTCACGGCGCACCGCCTGGCCGCGGCGACGCCTTACGTGGTGGTCGTCGAGGATATCTGGGGTCCGGACGGCCATCGCCGCAGCCTCCAGGAGCTGATCTACGAGGCGGTCGGCATTCGCATCGTGCGCGCGGAATGAGGCGCTGTGTCCTGAGATGAACGACAACGAACGCAAACTCCAGCAGGAAATCCTCAGCGACGCCCAGCGCAAGGCCGAGCGGCTGTTGGCGCGGGCGCGCAGCGATGCCGAGAAGGCCCTGGCGCAGCAGCGCCAGGAGTCCGGCCGGTCGCGGTCGCGGCGTCTGGCGGAGGCTCAGCGCGAGGCCGAGACCAGCGCGCGGGCGATCACGGCGCGCATACGCCACCAGGTCCAGAGCCTCTGGCTGCAGCGCCGCGAGCGCTGTTTTGACGAGCTCTTCGCGGCGATGCTCGAGGATCTCGAGAACGGCCAGGGCATCGACCGCGAGCGCTCGCTGCGGCAGCTCCTCCAGGAGGCCCTCGAGGCCCTCGGGCCGCGGCCGGCCGTGCTTCGCCTCGGCCCGGCGGCGGCGGCGGTCCTGACCGCGGCGGCGGTCGCCGAGGTGCAGGCGGCCCTGCCGGCGGCGGCGCCCCTGCAGCGCCAGGTCGTCGACGGCCTGCCGGGCGGGCTCGTCGTCGAGTCCAGCGACGGCCTGCGGCGCTTCGACAATACCTATGCCACCCGGCTGAAACGCCTGCGCGGCGCCCTGCGTGCCCAGCTCAGCGCCGGTCTGCCAAGCACGGAAAGCGATGACGAGGCCCATGCCTGACGCCAGTACCCAACTCACGGCTTCCGGGGCCGCCGCCGCGTCGACGGTCGGCGAGATCATCCGTATCAACGGCCCCATCGTCGAGGCCCGCAACATGGCCGCCGCCGGCATGCTCGAGGTGGTCGAGACCGGCCACCTGCGCCTCATCGGCGAGGTCATCCGCCTGCGCGCCGGCGTGGCAACCATCCAGGTCTACGAGAACACCAGCGGCCTGCAGCCGGGCGAGCCGGTCTACGGCACCGGCCGGGCCCTCTCGGTGCAGCTCGGGCCGGGCCTGCTGGGGACGATCTACGACGGCGTGCAGCGGCCGCTGCAGGCGATCGCGGCGCGCAGCGGCGCCATGATCGACCGCGGCGAGAAGCCGCCGCCGCTGGATCCGTCACGGCAGTGGGCCTTCGAGCCGGCCTGCAAGGTCGGCGACCGCCTCGAGCCCGGCCAGTTCTTCGGACGGGTCGCCGAGAGCGCCAGCGTCGAGCACCGCCTGCCGGTGCCGCCGGACCGCCGCGGGACCGTCCTGGAGATTCGCGAGGCCGGTTCGTACGGCCACGACACCGTGGTCTGCCGTCTGCAGGACGGCGCCGCCGTGTACGACCTGACCCTCTGCCACTGGTGGCCGGTACGGACGCCGCGGCCGACGCGGTCGCGCCTGGCCATGGGCGCGCCGCTGCTGACCGGCCTGCGCGTCATCGATACCTTCTTCCCGATCGCCAAGGGCGGCGCCGCCGCCATCCCGGGCGGCTTCGGCACCGGCAAGACCATGACGCAGCAGGCCCTGGCGAAGTGGGCCGAGGCGCAGATCATCGTCTACATCGGCTGCGGCGAGCGCGGCAACGAGATGACCGAGGTCCTGCACGAGTTCCCCGAGCTGATCGACCCGCGCAGCGGCCGCTCGCTGATGGAGCGCACCATCCTGATTGCCAACACCTCGAACATGCCGGTGGCGGCCCGCGAGGTCAGCATCTACACCGGCATCACCCTGGCCGAGTACTACCGCGATATGGGCTACGACGTCGCCGTCATGGCCGACTCGACCTCGCGCTGGGCCGAGGCCCTGCGCGAGCTCTCGGGCCGCCTCGAGGAGATGCCGGCCGACGAGGGCTTCCCGGCCTACCTGCCCTCGCGCCTGGCCAGCTTCTACGAGCGCGCCGGCCAGGTCGAGACCCTGGCCGGCGCCACCGGGTCGGTCTCGGTGATCGGCGCGGTCTCGCCGCCCGGCGGCGACTTCAGCGAGCCGGTGACTCAGCACACGAGCCGCTTCATACGATGCTTCTGGGCCCTCGACCGCGACCTGGCCAACGCCCGGCACTACCCGGCCATCAGTTGGCTGAACAGCTACAGCGAGTACCTCGCCGAGATCGGCGCCTGGTGGCAGCA
>JAAYZO010000343.1 GCA_012514865.1 Lentisphaerota bacterium
CACTCGGTCACCCTGGAGGGGTGCCAGATCGTAGCCGGGGGTCGCGCGCAGCCCGACCCCCGGAAACGCGGATTGCACGCCATGCACCCTGGAGGGGTGCCAGAACCGGACTTTCAAACAGCCCTGGGCCGATTCAGGCGATGGCGTCGGCGGCCTTCATGATACGCCCGAGCTCGCGCTTCTGCTCGTCCGATAGCGGGCATGGGTTCTGCGCGGTCCGGGCGAGGGTCCGCACCGTCTCGGCGGCGCGCGCGATCATGTCGCCGGGGTTGCCGGCCCAGGCCATGAAGGCGCGGTAGTCGAAGAGCGTCGGCAGCCACGACTCCTCGCGGAAGAACTCGGCGGTGTGGGCACTCTCGAGGAACCGGCCGCCCTCGGGAACGGTCGCCGTGATGGTGTCCAGGCCGAGGTGTGCATCGTCGACGCTGACCTCGCGGTGGAGGTGTGCGGCGAAGCCGGCCAGTTCGCGGTCGATGACAAGCTGGACCGGGCTGCCGACGTCGCTGAAGGCGAGGCAGCCGACCCCGAACGAGGTGGTGCCGGTGGCGGTCGCCAGGCCGAAGCCGAGGGCCTTCTCGCAGACCGACTGGGCCGAGACCGTACCCGCGCCCGTGCCGCACCAGCCCCAGCCGCGCTTGCGCGTCTGGCAGCCGCGGTAGAGGAAGTCGTCCATCTCGAGGCCGGCCAGGCGATGCAGGAAGAGGTCCGGCCCGGTCTGGCGCGGGAAGCCATGGCGCATGTCCATGACCGCCTGGCTGCCGCTGACCGGCTGGGGCAGGTCATCGACCGCCAGGCGCATGGCGCTCAGGGCCAGCGACTCGGCCGTGTTCTGCACGAGGGCACCGGCGACCGTGATCGGCGCCGAGGCGCCGGCCACGGGCATATGCCCGAACGTCAACGGGAGGCCCAGACGGCGTCGCGCCTGCATGGCGATCTCGATGTTCTCGCGGTCGAGGCAGAATGGCGAGGTGACCCAGGCCTTGGCGGCGAAGACCGGGTCGCGCCGGACCGCCTCGAGCGAGCCCTTCGCCACCGCGCACGCCTCGATGAAGAACGGCAGCATCGCCGCGCTGTAGACCGACACGCGGTACGGACGACGGCTGTTGAGGAGGATGGTGACGAAAGCATGGAGGTCCGCCGAGCGCAGCGGGACGTCGGTAGGAATGAAGGTCGGGTGTTCGCGGGCGGTGATACCCATGGCCTCGACCAGATGACACCACCGCGCCAGGTCCGCCACGGTGGCCGATCGCAGGCGGTTGCTCTCCGGATCGCAGATGTGCAGGGCCTGGCCATGGGTGAAGACCGACACCCGCGGCGCCTCTGCGGCAGCCTCGACCAGCCCGAAAGGCGCCGGCGCCGCCGCCGAGCGCTGCCGCTCGGCCGCGCAGCGTGCCATGACCTTGTCGATCACCGCCGGGGGGAAACGCACCGCCTCGCCGTCGACCGCGCAGCCGTAGGCGCGAAGAAGATCGGCGAACTCGTCCGTCGCCTGGACGCGGAAGGCCGTCCTGGCCAGGACCTGGAGGGCACGGTCCAGAATCAGGGCGAGCCGGGCGTCATCGAACAGACGCATGTCCGTCGTGCTGGACAGATGCATGGCCGGTGCCTCCCTCTCAGACGCGCGGGACCCTGCCGCGAACGACCTGCCGGCGACGCCCGCGAACGCCGCCGGCGCGACTCCATCGACGACACCGCGCCACCTCCGGCCACCCTCAGCGGTACGCCGCGACGCGCTCGGCGAGGTCGCGGGCCTTCTCCTCGCTCGGGGCCGTGGTGGTGATGAACAGGCCCGGACCGCCGCAGGCGTCGAGCAGGGGCAGCACCTCGTCGTAACGGACACCGATGGCCTGCACCGACTTACCGGCTGCCAGGATGCGCCGGTAGAGGTCCCAATGCCGCGGGTGGCCGCCGCTGTCGCCGACCGCGAGGCGCTGGGGCGTCCACTCGATGGCCTGCAGCGAGGGTATGGCGAGGAGTTCGTCGAGGTTCGCCAGGGCGGCCTCGCCGTCGAGATGGAAGAGCGCGTAGTCGAGCCAGTCGCATTGCTGGGTCAGAGCCGGGGCAACAAAACGCCGGAACATCTCCGGGCCGAACATGGCACAGGCGTCACACTGGACCTTGGCGGTGCGACCGGGGCCCCAGATGTTGAAGACGAAGGCATTGCCACCGAAGCCGTCGCGGATGACGTCGGCGAAGGCGTCGAAGGCCGCAAAGAAGGCCTGGTTGATCTCCATGACCTTCGCTTCGACCCAGGCCGGACGGTCCATCAGATCGAAGAGGATCGCCTGCGGCCCGCGCATGGCCGCGAGGATGTCGACATTCTCGACGAAATCCGGCGGCGTCACCAGCCAGCGCCCGCCGCTCTCGCGCTGGGCCAGGGTCACCATGGCCAGGTGCTGCTGGAAGGCCCAGGCGTCGCGCTGCAACCGGATAGGCGGGTGGCTCTCGGGCGGGTCGGCGATGCAGGGCTCGCACCAGACCGTCGTCGGCGCCAGCTCCAGGCCGCAACCGAGGTAGGCACCCAGGTCGCCCGCCGCACTGATGCACGCGAACAGCGGAAAGGCGTCGCCGCCAAAATACGTCCGCGAGAGCTGGTACTCCTGCTGACGCAGACGCCACTCGGGGCTGAACCAGCGCTCGCGCAGGTCCCGCGCCGGCGGCGGCGGCGCCAGCGACAGCGCCGGCACCGCCCGCGGCGCCGTCACCCACAGCACCAGGCCGCGCTGTTCCCACCACGCGGCGTGATGCGCCCGCGCTGAGGCCCAGTCCTCTTTCCAGAGCAGATCGGACGGTCCACCCATCGACGGCGCCCTCCGGCGACGACCCTGCGACACGGCCATCGCCGCCCACGGTAAGCGGGCGAACGGCCCCTGTCAAGACTGCCGCGGCCGTCGGCCGTAACCGGCCAGTCGAGTTCGGGCGGTGGCGCGCGGCGATGGCAGCGGCGCCTGTCCGCAGGCGCTCTCCAGGCCGCGCGCCGCGCGTGAGGACACGCGCCGCTACATCCGCCCCGACGCGACTCAGCCATTGCCGTCGGCCCGCCCTGGCGCGGCCGCAGGGCTGATCGAAGACCGCGTCGGCGCCCTCCTGGCCACCCTCCTGTGAAACTCGACCTCGAGTTTCATGGTGACATGATCGGGCGGACACGGCGCCCCGCGGGCGCTGGAGGGGTGCCAGATCGTAGCCGGGGGTCGCGCGAGAGCACGACCCCCGGAACCGCGAACCCACGAACCACGCACCCTGAAGGGGTGCCAGAAGCGGACTTTCAGACAGCCCTGCCGGGGACCCACTTGCCTCGCCGCGCCGCCCCCGCTATAGTGCCCCGTCCAGTAGAGGAGCTTGTCTTATAGTGAACCTCGATGACTGCATCTGCTCAGGCAAGTCGCTGGCGCGGCTGTTGCGGCCGGCGGTGCTGGCGCTCCTGGCGCGGCATGACGCGCATGGCTATGTGCTGGTCCAGCGGCTGGGGGATCTGGCCCTGTTCGCCGAGGCGCCGCCGGACGCGAGCGGCATCTACAAGGTCCTCAAGGCGATGGAGGACGAAGGGCTGGTGACGGC